>DSDW01000093.1 GCA_011048515.1 Campylobacterota bacterium
GATAATTTCTCTTTTTTATCTATTTTTATTAGAATACGCTCCTAAATTCCATCAAAAGATACGCATAATGAAAATACTACTTGCACCAAGCGAAACCAAGAGATCAGGCGGAGAAACACCGTTTGATGTCAGCAGCCTGCTCTTTGGAGAACTCCTTCCCTATAGAAACAAACTTTTGCATCAATACACGAATCTCCTGCAAAGGGGTGACCTTGCCCAACTCTCCAGGATGTTCGGCCTCAAAAAGGAGTCTGATATCCGTGCACACATCAAAGACATTATCCACGAGCCTGCGATGAAAGCGATCGAACGCTATACGGGTGTAGCCTTTGATTACCTTGACTATATGCAACTCGATAATACGGCACAAAGCTATATCGACACCCATGTGATCCTCTTCTCAAATCTTTTCGGCGTACTGCGTGCAAATGATCTCATACCCGAATACAGACTCAAGCAGGGAGAAGCGGTGGGAGAGATCAAGGTAGAGAAGTTCTACAATGAACAGCTATCAACCCTGATGGAAAACTATCTTGCGGAGGAAGATATCCTTGATCTGCGTGCAGGATTTTATGACAAGTTCTACAAACCTTCCAAACCCTATACGACACTGAAGTTTGTCAAAGAGGGCAAAGTCGTCAGCCACTGGGCAAAAGCCTACAGGGGTATCGTACTCAGAGAGGTAGCAAAAACGGGGATAGAAACGCTTGATGAGTTCATGAAACTTCCCATTGAAGGGCTTACCGTTTTGGAGATACAGACAAAAAAGAACAAAACCGAGATCATCTATGAGATAGAAGGATAGTCGGAGAGGTTCTCTTGCCTCCCTCATTATCGCCTCTTCAGTCTGGATCTCTATGCCAGACGATTATGAAAAATCCTGCAAAAAATGTATACCTAAAAAGATACTTTTGTGCTATAGTGCGCTTCTATATTTGATCATTGGAAAGGTGGGTAATGAACGAAGAACTGCTCTTGAGCGTAGAGAAGATCAAACAGTGTATCACCGAATATAACGAAGGGATGGCACTGGGTGTTCACCCTTATGAGATCGCAGATTTGCTTATCGCGATAGCGGAAGAAGATGAACCTCTCTATGAGGCCCTGCTGCAGGAGCTTCCGCATATTCTCCTCGCCGAAGTCCTTGTTGAGCTTCCGAAGTCTCTGCAGGAGGAATTTTATGTAGGGCACGGAGCCAAAGAGCTGGCACGGCTAACCGAGGAACTCGATACCGATGATGCTGCGGATTTGATCCAGCACATAGAGATCGTCGATGAGACAAAAGCCGGAGCGATCCTCAGAAACCTTTCATCCGAAGACAGGGATACGATAGAAGAGCTGATCTCCTATAATTCGAATGAAGCGGGCGCCTATATGCAGGTAGAACTTTTTGATGCACATACCGATGAGACCATCGGTGATTCGATCAAACGACTCAAGCATATGAAAGCGAACAATCAGGTGAGCAATGTCCACCATGTATTTGTGGTCTCAGGAAAGAAAAAGTTTTTGGGAATGATCCCGCTTGAGGATCTTATCCTGCATGGCCCCAAAGAGTACTACAAAGACATCATAGAGACAGAGGGGAAGATCACCGTCTCTGTCAATGCTACCGATGGGATCAAAAGCGTGGTTGAAACAGTCAGCAATTATGACCTCAGTGTGATAGCGGTGGTCAATGAGAGAGGTACACTTCTTGGGCGTATCACCTCCGATGACATCTACGATATCATCGAAGAGGAAGCGACCGATCAGATCTATCACCTTGCAGGGGTCAACGAGGAGGCAGAACAGGAAGAGAGTCTCTGGAAAGTAGGAAAATCAAGGGGCATTTGGCTGGGGCTGAACCTGCTGACCGCGATCGCAGCGTCCCTTGTCATCGGTCTCTTTGACAGTACCATCCAGTCACTTGTCGCACTTGCGGTTTTGATGCCTATTGTTGCCTCTATGGGCGGCAATGCCGGGACACAGACGCTTACCGTTACAGTCAGACAGATGGCACTGGGAGATATCGATCTTGATGAAGCCAAAGAGACCATCTATAAAGAGGTCGCCGTTTCACTGATGAACGGGCTGCTCTATGCCGTTGTAATGGGGCTGATCGCCTACTGGTGGTTTAAAATGCCAATGCTCGGTGTAGTGATCGGTGCGGCCATGGTGATCAACCTTCTCTCGGCCGGTTTTTTTGGTGCGGTGATCCCCCTGGGGCTTAAAAGATTCGGTATCGACCCCGCTATCGGATCGACCGTGCTCCTGACCACCGTCACCGACGTTGTAGGCTTTTTCAGTTTTCTTGGTCTGGCGACTATGATTTTACTCTGAAATTAAGGATATAATGCAGTGATGGAAAACTCTGAAACAAGGCAAAAAATACCCTTAAAATATATCATAGAGGATTATTGGGATATTGCGATAGGAATCATTGCGGTTCTTCTTGCGGTAATGATGCATCAAAGCGGAAACGGCAGTATGGCGACAATGTTTGCGGCCATAGGTATCGCTGCACTCTCTCTTACGGTCTCTGAAGTTGCCGAGATCCTTTCCGAAAGACTGGTTGAGCCTTATGGAAGTATGGTTCTTACTTTCAGCGCTGTGATCGTCGAGATCGTACTGCTTTATATTATCCTGCTGGAAGCACTCCACACCCCTGAAGTCATAGAGACCGTCAAAGGGGGTATCATCTCTGCCGTGATCGTCGATATGAACGTGCTGTTAGGTCTTGCCGTCTTTATCGGAGGCTTGAAGTTTATAGAACAGGAACACAATAAAGAGACCTCCAGTACCTACACCACGATCCTTTTTGTGACAGCACTGGCGCTTTTGGTCCCAAGCCTGCTCAGCCATACTCAGCATGGGCATGAAGTAATCACAAAAGCAAGTTACAGCATCGCTGCCGTGCTTATGCTCTTCTATCTCATCATCTTTATCTTTCAGACCAAAACACACACCCACTTTTTTCAGGCGACTGCAAAAAGCCGTTTTTTCAGGCTCAAAAGAAAGCTCAAGGAGGGAGAAGAGATCAACGAAGAGGAGCACAGCGGTTACCTCTTTGAGAAGTTCAACAACAGTGGAAATTTTATCGTTATTTTTATCCTGATCGCTATTATTGCAATCGCAGCAGAGGTCTTTGCCAGTGACGGCGTAAAGCTTGCCAAAGAGTACGGTATCTCTACGGGGATCGCCGGTTTGATCATCGCGATCATCTCTGTATCCCCCGAGATATTCACAGCCATCAAAGCCGCACACAACGACCAGATACAAAGGGTGGTCAACATCGCGATGGGCGCCTCGGTGGTCTCCATCCTCCTCACTGTACCTATCCTGATGGGGCTTGCCTACCTCAGCGGACTGACGCTGACCCTTGACTTCAACCCCCTGCAGGTCGGGGCACTGATCATGACAGTGATTCTGGCGTGGAAAAGCACCGAAGAGGGGCAGACCAACTATTTCGAGGGGCTCTCCCACCTGATGTTCTTTGTCTGCTATGCGATCATTGCCGCGTACTATTGACAGGACGCATCTAAGCAAAGCTCAGATCGCTGCACTGACACTGTGTCCGCTTCAGCAGCGGGCTCGCGCACCTTGGTGCTTTAACTTGACAGGACACATCCAGGTAAATCTCGGATTTTGTCTCTCGAAAAAAAGTTGCCGTCCGGGGCAATTTTATTTTCATGAGAGTGCTGACTTTGTCTTCCTTTACGACTCGGCATTTCACAGCTAGCTGCTCTTTTTTTGTATAATACATTTACTAAAGTTTAATGAGGGTATATGAGACTGCCAAGCGACGAGACACTCTACAAAATTTTTATTTTTCTGCTGGTGCTTTATGTCATACTGGGCATACTCTTTGATACAAACTACAACTAAGGAATCGATGTGAAAGAAAATCTGTTTGAGATAGGTGCGAAATTTGAAGATACGTGGTCATCGGACAACAAAGAGAAACCGGCCAAGAATAAAACCATAGAGGTCAAAGCACCCGAACAGCACCAGCTGTATTTTGCCAAAGAGAAAAGGCGAGGCAAGGTTGTCACCATCGTCAAACCGTTCCATCTTGAGAAACAAGAGTTGCAAACCCTGCTCAAAACGCTCAAGAAAAAACTGGGTACGGGAGGTACCGCAAAAGAGGACAGCCTCGAGTTTCAAGGCGAGATCTCGGAGATACTGCGGGGCTATCTTGAGGAGCTGGGGTATCGGTTCAAGAAATAATCTTATCTCCGGAGAGGCAACCTTTCTACCTGCCGATAGCCAAGGCGTAAAGTACCATTTCATCATTTCCCAGAAACGCATTCACCTCATCATCATAGTAGGCCCCGATCCCGCTGCATCCTATCCCAAGATAGTTTGATGCGATATAGAGCCGGTGTCCGATGATTCCTGCTTTTTGATAGAGCGCCTGATAGTTCCTTGCCTTGGAGGAAGAAAAAAAGTTACTGCCCCTTTGGCAGCCAAACTGTACT
Organism: Campylobacterota bacterium; assembly: GCA_011048515.1. Lineage (GTDB taxonomy): Bacteria > Campylobacterota > Campylobacteria > Campylobacterales > Sulfurovaceae > Sulfurovum. Next base: position 4,461 of record DSDW01000093.1, read on the forward strand.
GTTCAAGGCAAAGATATCCGGCCTTTCTGGAGAAATCTCCGTACTTGATATACTCTCCGTCTTTTTGTACGCCCAGAGGCATATCCAGTACACGGTTGACTACAGCATAGACCGACACCTCCTCATCACAGTCGGAAAGGATCGGCTGGGTGATCCTCTCCATGATATAGGAATATTGTGCCTTTGTGATCGCATCTCCTTCAAACCCTCTTTGCGAACGTCTGGCAAAAATCGTCTCCCTGAGCTTATCGCTACGGTAGTCAAACTTGGGTGCTTTGAGTAGTTTGTGGCACGCCTGGAGTGAGATCGTCTCCTGATAGGCCTGCATGATCTTCGCATTGGGCTCAAACGTTCCGCTCCCCTCCACATATGGAAGCGCAAACTCCACAGCCTTGACCTTCTGCTCTTTTCTGGGGATAGCCAACGTCGCAGCAGAAAGGAAGAACTCTCTTTGCTCAAATCCGAACATACGGTTGAGCTTCTCTCTCTCGATCAGATACTGCATCTGCACAGCATGCGGTTTCAGAAGCGCGGCCGCTTCGATACTTCCCAGCAGATGCCCCGCATCCAGCAGACAGTAGCGCAAGGCACGGTTTTTATACTTCCAGCTGGAGCGGTAGTAGATCGCTGAGACCAGAAAGAGATACCCCTCCATCGCATGCGTATACCCAAGATAGGGCTCCAGCCCCTCCTCTTCACTGATCGGTACAAGCTGGGCGAGAGAGTGTGTCGCCACCTCGTAGTGGTAGATCCCATCCTCTACCCCCTCCACCCCTCTTGCCTGGAAGTAGAGTTCATTGGGGTAGAGCGCGCCCGCACTGGGGTTGATACGCAGATAGTACTCAAACCCCGGATAGCTTTTTTTAGCCGTCAACCCGGCAATGTGATAAAGGAAATTATCTTCTTCCTTGTCAAGATCAAGTTGGCGTTTAGGATAGGTATCGGGATAGTTTTTGTAGGTAGAGGGCTGGGAGGACCAGTCAAGCTGGTTGGGATTGCTCCTCACCGAGTCATAGGAGTGTTTTGTCTGCTCATGATACCGGAACATCAAAGACCTCGTTATGTTTTACTTTGAGTAATTCGATCTTTTTACATGCCCGGGCAAATAGTTCCGCATGCTCTATCTTTGGTGTACTCATATGCTTATAGCGTTCATACGAAGCGATCACCTTCTGCGCTTTGAAAGACATATTCTGCCTGTTGCGTTTGATATGCTCAAAGGTGATCGCACCGTTGATCAACCCTTTGACAAGGTTGCGCAGCGGATGGCCGGAGAGGCGCAGCGGATGCCATGCCTCCTCGAGCACTTCATGTGCCTCAAAATACTCCTCTTCCTCCAGCAGCGCCAGATACTCCCTCAGCGCACTTTCAAGGTCATGGTTCATTTTCAGCATGAGATATATCCTCTTTTCACCATCCCTATCGCCATCGCCATAGAGAGTCCGTCATTGTTGTACCCCTCTTCCCGACAGTTTTCGCAGGTATCTCCACAAACAAAACACGTATCTTCAAGTATCTCCTCAATGGTATTGATACTATTCTCTCTGATATACTTCGCCAGTTGTCCCAGAGTGACATCATGGCAGTAACATATCAGTGTACTCTCATCGGGCATACCGCTCCTTTTTTGATCGCTATTATGGTATAGCGTTCGGTCTTTATCTTTTGGCACTATACCAGAGAAACGTAAAAGTATCTCCCTTATTGCAATTATTATTCTTTCTGGCTTCTTTTTTACTCTGATCTGTTTCAGATACACATTCACCCATACTGAAATAGGATTCAAGACTTCGCATTGCGGTCCTTGTGCTATAATGGTTCTACTATACCATAAAAGAGATACCGATGACCCAAGAAGAAAAAAACGAGATCAGACAAAAAATAGAAACAGATATCCAGACACTGAAGGCACAGATCCTTGCTCTGGAAGAGAAGACCAGGCCGATCTCTCCCGACTGTTCTCTTGGCAGGCTTACCCGCCTTGAAGCGATGGGAGAGCAGCATGTCAACAACAAAGTACTTGATGAATCGAGGCTACGTCTGACCCGGCTTCAAAACGCACTGCTCCGTATCGACAAGCCGATGTTCGGTATCTGTATCGAGTGCGAAGAGGAGATAGGGTTCGGACGGATGAGCATACGCCCGGAGAGCGTACGGTGTGTGGAGTGTGCAAATTAGTGCTGAGTGCGAGTGCTGATAATAGCAAATCATACTTTCATTCATCTTGTCAAATATTTTTCTAATTTTTCTCAACACTCATTGCTCAGCGCTCAACCCTTATTAAAGGCTTTCTATATTCCCCACTACCTTACCGACAATACTCACTTCATCGGGGGCCAAGACTTCCGGGGAGTAGTTCCTGTTATCCGAGATCAGCTCTATCATCCCGTCTGCCCTTTGTCGGATACGCTTGATAAAGAGTCCTGCCGTGGTTGAGGCGATGAAGATACCCTCTTTGTTGATGTTGGTCTGGGTACGGTCCACAAAGACGATCGATCCATCCTTCAGCGTAGGCTCCATCGATTCACCGTCTACATTGATCGCCTCCAGGTCGGTATTTCCCAGCCCTACCATATTGCGCATCACTTTTTCATCGATCGTGATCGTCTCATAGTTTTCATCGAAAACCTCAGCCCCGCCTCCCGCACTTGCCCGGATATCCGAGAAGTAGCGCACATGAAAAAACTTCTCTGTCTCCTCCTTGAGCATATCGACTGCCTGATCGAAGAAGAGCCAGTTCACCGAAATCTTTTTAAGCGCACAAAACTCCAATATCTCTTCATAGGGTATGGAGTTGCGTTTTTTCATCGTGGCAAACGTACTTTGAGGGATATTGAGTACATGGGCAACATCCTTGTCAAACACCTTCTTCCCCGGCATATTCTCGGAAATGACATCTTTCAGTTTCTCGATAATTTCACTTAATACCAACATTTTGATCTCCTTATCTTCATTGTGACTCACATTTGTGGTTATTCTTAGATTATAGTATATTTTTTCTAAAATAATTACAATTTGGGATATTTTTAATATATAAATTCTTAATTGACATACTATTAAGCAGAAAAAACTCAAAAATAGATGATAAAAAGCACGTGGTCAGGAATCTGTATTTCTGAACAAATTAATACGAAAGGATGGAAGATGGATTACAAAAGAGAAAGAGACCTGATCACCGAAGCGATCAATGCGGGATGCCAAACTGTCGCCCAGCTGGCACTCTATATCAAACTCCGGACAAGGATATCCCTTAGCCCAGAAGCAGCACGGTGACCTCGTCGCCTTTTTCCCTGGATCCCTCTTCTTCGTCGGTAAAGAGCAGTGCGACCTCTCCGAGCATATTGGTCAGGATCGCGGAGGTTCCCACCTTTTTCTCTTTGAAATCAATATGGTACCTACCCTCGGTCAGCCTGAGATTGCAAGCGGTGAACTCCGCCTTCTTCGCACGTTTCCTGAACGGTTCATCCAGTACCGCCTTGACCTTGCCCAAGGGATATTTTCCCTGCTGCAGCTTAGCGATCAACGGAAGAAGATAGAGCAGCGCGGTCACGGTAGAAGAGTAGGCAAACCCCGGAAGCCCTACAATGAACTTGTCTCCTTTGCGTGCGACCATGATATGCTGCCCCGGCTTGATACGCACTCCCTTGAAGAGTACCTCTGCACCAAGTTCAGCGATCACATCCTTGACAAAGTCGAAATCACCTACGCTCACCCCGCCTGTCGTCACAACGATATCACTCTTCTCAAGCGCTGCCGCGACGGCATCCTTGATGCTCTGCTTATCGTCCCTGATACACCCCATCTGCAGCGGTCTGCCGCCGTACTTTGCAGCGATGGCTTCCAGGATATAGTTGTTGGAGCTTCGTATCTGCGCATCGTTCGTCTGCGTCTGACCGAGCTCCAGAAGTTCCGAACCAGTAGAGAGGATAGAGACGACCGGCTTTTCATAGACCAGCGGGCTGACGACATTGAGACTTGCCATCACACCGATCTGGGGAAAATCTATCGTGGTACCTTTGCCGATCAGTTTCTGCCCTTGTGCATAGTTCTCGCCTACATCACGTACCGCAAAACCGAAAGGGACCTCCTCTGTAATGACGATCTCATCGCCATCCACTGCGACATTCTCTATGGGTATCAGCGTATCCGCGCCTTCAGGCATCAGTGAGCCGGTAAAGGTTTTGATACAGGTACCGACAAGCACCTCCTCTTTCAACTCAGACCCGGCAGGGTTGATACTGGCGATCTTCAGCCTTCCAAGCGTGATATCCTCATGCCTGAAAGCATATCCGTCCATTGCCGAAGTCGGGAGAGCCGGAGAGTTGTGGTCGGCGATGATATCTTCGGCCAGCACATACCCCAGAGACTCCATCAAGTAGAGTTTTTTTGTCTTGTAGTGCGTGATCTTCTGATCTTCTATGATCTGCATCGATTCGTCAAAGTGCATAAACATTGCGAAAAAATCCTTTTTAAAATTAATAATTAAAAATGAAGAATTAAAAATTCTGGATCGTTTTACTCTGTAAAACTTTTATCCTATAAAAGCATTGCCACGCAATGCAAACCACCACTCCTCACTCTTAACTCTTACTTCAAAAGTCCTGCCCCGTCCATTGGCGTACTGCGGTCCTCTGCGTAGATTCTACTGCCCCCTATCACATCATATTTCCAGATAGGTGCATTTGCTTTGAAATCCTCTACAAACTCATCGATCAGCTCCAGTGCCACGCGGCGCTTGGGGGAGAAGACCGCAGAGATATACGAAGAGGTATGTACCGGCACATCGCCGATGGAGTGTGCCATCTTCACGATAGCGCCACGCGCTTCAGCCTTTCGCTGCCAACCGTCAAACCACGACTTCAATACCGGTTCATAGATATCAAAGCTCAGCGCTTCTATGCCTCCCTCGGCGCGTATCGTACCGACAAAAGGGATATAGGCCCCGTAGTTTGACTCCGCTTCCTCATCCAGCCAACGGCCGAATATCTCTTTGACATCCAACGGCCCGTTATATAGTTCCATGTGAAAAGTTCCTTTTCAAATTAACAGTGAATAGTTAACAATCAATAATTAAAGTATGCATCGCTCTCGCTTTGACTCTATTATAAAAGCTTTTTACAAAAAAGCAAACAATCATTACTACTTTTTAATTGTTACTTATTAATTTAAAGTTTGGTGATACCAAACTTTATCCGCCGCATACCGGGGGGAGGATCGATACCCTGTCACCGCTTTTGAGTACAAAGTCAAGCTCCTTGACCATTGTGTCATTCACCGCTACAGCGCATTTGCTCAGCCAGGGCGCGATCGTCTCATCCTCTTTCAGCTTTGCAGAAACATCTGCAAGCGTTTTAGCCTCCATCTCAACCGGCGCTTTGCCGATAGGGCCCAAAAATTCTACTTTTATCATATACTCTCTTTTTTTATGTTCATTTACTCTAAAGCAAAGCCTCTAAAGTATATATTGTCCCGATAGACAATTCACGGTGCCTGCACTCTTCAGGCGCAAAAATTGAATCGTCAAACGATTCCAGAATGACGTGGATTATAAAAGTTGTTTGCTATAATTACGCTTAAACTGCTTTCGGAGGCATATGTACATCGATGTTATTTGGTTCTATCCGTTACCTCAATCTTCTTCCTTTTCAGCTCTTTTTGAAAAAACATCTGCGCTCCGATGCCGCAAAGATGGCTTTCGGATACAAACGTGCCGTGCCAAGCCAGATCAATGCCGCGCTGAAAAGAGGCGAGGTACACGCAGCCTTTATCTCTTCAGTAGAGTCCAGAAGACATCAATGTACCGATCTTGGGATCATTGCACATAAAAAGGTCTACAGTGTCTTCGTCCTCCCCGGGGCAGAGGAGAGCGATCCCGCTTCGGCAACATCCAACCGGCTTGCAAAAGTACTGGGGCTGAAGGGGAGAGTACTTATCGGGGACCAGGCGCTGCAGTATTATCTTTCCGGGGGAGAAGGGATCGATCTTGCCGAGGCATGGTACGAAGAGACCAAGCTTCCGTTTGTCTTTGCCCGCCTCTGTTACAACCGCCACAAAAAAGAGGTGGAGAGGCTGGCCAAACAGTTTTCCCATACCCATGCGCGCATCCCCCAGTATATGCTCAAAAGAGAGGCAAAAAAAAGAGGGATCACCCCAAAAGAGCTCTTATGGTATCTGGAACATATCGACTACCGGATGGACCACCGCTCAAAAAAAGCCTTGAAGCTTTTTCTGGATCATGCGCACAAAATAGACTGAACTACCTGTTGATCCTGTCATACAAGGTTTTGAGTCTCTCGATCTTCATAGGTTTCGCATAATAAAATCCCTGCACCTCATCACACCCGAGCTCTCTGAGATAATCCAGCTGCACTTCACTCTCTACCCCCTCTGCCGTAACCTTCAGATCAAAGGTCTTCGCCAGTGCCACGATCGCTTTAACGATGGCTTCATTCTCCTTTGACGCAGAGATCCCCTCAACAAATGACTTATCGATCTTCGGGCGTGTAACCGGGAGTTTTTGGAGGTAGGCCATCGATGAATATCCGGTACCAAAGTCATCGATGGCAAGCTCTATCCCCATATCACGCAATCTGTAAAAGGTCTGAAGTATCTGTTCCTTGTAATTTGCCGAAAAGCTCTCTGTAATTTCAAGTTCGATCATCCCAGGGATGATCTGTGTACTTTTGATGATCTTTTCCATCATCTCGACGATATCGCTGTTAAAAAGCTGAATGGGTGAGAGATTGATACTTACCTGCTGCATAGTATACCCCTCTTTTTGCAGCGCCATGAAATCACTGCAGGCTTTCTGAGCCACCCACTCGCCCAGCGGTATGATCAGATTGGTCTCCTCCAGCAGAGAGATAAATTCATCCGGACCAAGCAGTCCGAAGCGTTCGCTCTCCCATCTCACCAGTGCTTCTATCCCTATGATTTTACCGGTAGAGACAGATATCTTCGGCTGATAGAGGAGATGAAACTCTTCGCCATGACTGACGGCAGACTTCAGTGCATTGATACGTGCTACCCTCTTTTCCACCTCAGCTGCCAACTCCTGCGAGAAAAAACTGTACCCGTTGTGTCCGCGGTCCTTGGAGTGGTACATCGCCATATCCGCATGTTTGATCAATGTGATCCTATCCTCACCGTCTTCAGGATATACCGAGATACCGATACTTACGCTCGTGTTGAGTCTGTGATCATCCCATACGAACGGTTCATTGAAGAGATCCAGGATTTTCTGCGCGGTTGCTTCAAGCATACTGAGCTCCCTCACATTCTCGATCATCACGATAAACTCATCTCCGCCGATACGGGCCAGCGTATCCACCGAGCGTATCACATGGGTAAGCTGTGTCGCGATGGCCTGCAGGAGCTGGTCACCCACATTATGTCCCAGAGTATCATTGACCTGCTTGAACTGATCGACATCCAAAAACATGATTGCGAGTTTTGTACCCTCTCTCTGCGCTTTTTTGACCGCATACTCAAGTCGTGACATAAAAAAGCGCCTGTTTGGCAAATTGGTCAAGGCATCATAGAGGGAAAGGAACTCAAGGTCTTTTTGTGATGCCTTCAGCTCTTTTTCACGCTTGCTGATCGTCTGGGCCAATTGATTGATGCTGTCCGAGATCATCTCCAGCTCATTTCCGCTCTGGACAGGCTGCGAGGGGGTATAGTCCCTGCGTTCTATCTTCTCTATCTGACCCATCACCTGATTAAGCGGCCGGGTCAATCTCCTTGAGACAAACCGATGCAGTGCCAGTAGCACCAGGAGTGTCACCAGCACCAGGATCGTAAGCAGCTGATACCTGTTCTCGTACAATGTTTTGATCAGCATCGAAGTATCCAGTCTTGCAGTGAAATAGACCGTACCATTTTCTGTATTCAGCTTGGCTGCAGCGTAATAGCTGCCGTCGATATTCTTTACCTGCACTCCTTCAAACCCTCCGGGATCATGGAGCGAAAAGACAGCGGAGGCATAGGGAGCCTGCCTGCCCATCTGCAGCTCCATCCCGAGTGTACGGGACAAGGCTGAGAGATCATCGTGTTCAATGATATGTGACATCTCCATATGTGCCTTGATCTCTTTCCCCCCTTTTTCATATAAACTTTGGTGTGACTTGATGACCAGATCACCGTTGAGAAAGTGATACGTTACGATAGCCGAAGATGCATCTTCCATCTGATAATACGACTTATGCTTAAAGGGGATCAGAGGATCTTCCCGATAAAGGATCTTTCGATACTCCTGTTCACTCTCAAGTTTACTGTAAAGCACACGCTTGCCTTGATCATAGGAAAAATAGTTCAGCCTGTACTCCTCCTTTTCCTTCTGCACAAAAGCGATCAGCTCTTCCTTTTTATCGTGAAGTGCGATATCGTCATTCAGGGAGAGTTTCACCCTGTCAAGCAACTGCCTGGCGATCAGCTTTTTCTCTTCATCCAGCAATGCCGCATTGTATTCATACTTGTTTTGATAATTGTTGATCAGATCGATCGAACTGACAAGATACTTGTCGGTGGTGATAAAGGAGACTCCCTCTTTCAGCTTGTTTTCTGTCTCTCTTGTTTCATTGTAGAGCCTTGCAAACCCGCTGATCATACGCTTTTTGGTATTTTCCATGTAGTTTTTTTTCAACACTGTATCAAAATAGATACCCAAAAAACCGACCAGTACGATAATGGCAGCCAGAACCAGCAGGGAGAGGCTATGTGTGAGTTTGAGATTTTTCATTGTTAAAAGATGGGAGATATTTCATTCACATTCTCCGAGGTCACCAGTTTTACCGGTATCTGAATATGTTTGGGGACAGGTTCTCCTTTGAGTAGCGAAAGTACGGCTTCCGCAGCTTCCTTTCCTCCCAGCGGGAAGAGTATGGAGGCGCTCTGTTTCCCCTGCATGATAGCCTCTTTGGCTTCAGCGGTATAGTCACATCCTACCATAATCATGGAGGCCGGGTCAATACCATGGCGGTAGAGTACCGCACGCACACCGCTCAACATGCTGTCACTCTCCGAGAAGATGGCATCCAGCCGTGTTCCTTCAGCGATGATCTTCTCCATCTCCAGGATCGCATCTCTTCTCAGGTAATTGCCGGTACGTTTGATCACCCGGATCTTTTCATGCTTGCCTATCTCCTCCAGAAACCCCTGGCTTCTCAGCTGCGTCACATCAGCTTTCTGCAGGCCCTCAAAAAGCAGCACTCTCCCCTCCCCGTTCAGCCTTTCGGCAATGAATTGTGCTGCCAGCGCCCCGATCTTCCTGTTGTCCGAGTTGATAAAGGTCGTATAGGCATCGGTATGGACACCCCGGTCGAGGATCACCACCTTGATACCGGAAACATATGCTTTTTCGATCACTGGGACGATTGCATCAGCATCACTGGTACCCACGATCAGCACATCCACTTTTTGAGCGATCAACCCCTCTATCTGCCTGATCATCAAAGAGATCCTGCCCTCCCCGTCCGTATGGATGAACTCTATATTGGAATAAGGAGCGAGGGACTCTTTTACCTCATACACCTGGGCTTTTCTGAAATCATTTGCCATCGTATCCTGTGCGAAGGCTACTACCCGTTTGTCTGAAGCATGGACAAAACCTGTGATAATAAACAGCAATGATACGACATAAACTAAAAAACGCATCTCTTCCCCCTCCTTTATCAAAAAGGTTTACTCGATTGCAGCAACCGCCCTGTTGATTCTTTCTACCGTCTCTTCTACCCCCAGGATCGCCATGATCTCATCAAGCCCCGAACCCGTCATACCGCCGAGCAGACTGATGCGGAGCGGCTGGCCGATCTTGCCGAAACCAATCTCTTTGGTCTCAACGATCCTCTCCAGCACTTCATGGTAGTCGCAAGGAAGGTGCAGCGTCTTCTCCCAGCTTTGCAGCATCTGCGCAAACTCTGCAAGGATCTCTTTTGCATCACCCTTGAAAGCCTTTTTAACTGCTTTTTCATCATATGCTTCAGGTCTGTGAAGGATCAGCTTGATCTGGTTTGCCAGCTCCACAAGCGTTTTCCCTCTCTCTTTGGTCGCATCAAGGAGCAGTTCGATCTTGTCATGCTCCCTGATATCCACGCCGAAAGGATGCAGAAGCTCCGCCAATTCGGCATTTGGCTTATTCTTGATATAGTGGGCATTGAGCCAAAGCAGTTTGTCCAGGTTGTAGTTTGAGGATGATCTGCTCAGGTTTTTCGGTTCAAAGTGCGCAATCATCTCTTCGAGACTGAAGATCTCCTGATCCCCGTAACTCCACCCAAGACGTACAAGGAAGTTGAGCAGTGCCTCGGGCAGGAAACCAAGTTTCTTGTACTCCATCACATCGGTCGCACCGTCACGTTTTGAAAGTTTTTTCCCCTGTTCATTGTTGATCATCGCCACATGGTAGAACTTCGGCAGAGCGAATCCCAGGGCGTTGTAGACAACGATCTGCTTGGGAGTATTGTAGAGGTGGTCATCCCCGCGGATCACATCGCTCAGTCCCATCAGTGCATCATCGATCGCCACGACAAAGTTATAGGTCGGCGTACCGTCACTCCGTGCGATGATAAAGTCATCCACCTCATCTGCCGATACACTGAATTCTCCCTTGACGCCATCGACAAAAGAGATCCTTCCCTCCTGCGGGGCCTTGATACGGATCACCGGAGAGATCCCCTCAGGCGGCGTACCGGTAAAATCACGGTACTTTCCGTTATACCGGGGGCGTTCGCCAGCTGCCATCTGAGACTCTCTGAGGGCATCAAGCTCCTCTTTGCTCATATAGCACTTGTAGGCTTTCCCCTCATCGAGAAGCTGCTGGATATATTGCTTGTAGATATCGAAACGCCTGGATTGGTAGAACACTTCTCCGTCATAGCTCATCCCGACCCAGTCAAATGCCTGGATGATCGCCTCAAGCGCCTCTTCGGAGTTACGTGCGAGATCCGTATCCTCGATACGAAGCAAAAATTTTCCGCCTGTCTTTCTCGCCCACAGCCAGGAGAAGAGTGCGGTTCTAAGTCCACCTATATGAAGATACCCTGTCGGAGATGGTGCAAAACGTGTGACTGCCATAGTAATACCTTGAAGTTAAATTGTGAAATTGTAACAAAGTTGTGGTTAAAAGGAGAGTGTGATACCGGCAAAGAGAGATCTCCTCTCTGCCAGTCATCCATCAATAGATTTTTCGGCCTTACGCCAGCCTTCTATTTGGATTTGACATCATTTTTGACGTTCTCTACGATCGCCGGACCAATGCCTTTGACCTTTACAAGATCATCCACGGAGGCGAATGCAGCGCTGTTGCGCTCCTTGATGATCGCTTCAGCTTTTGCTTCACCTATACCTTTGATCTCCATCAGCTCCTCTTTAGAAGCTTTATTGAGATCACTGACACTCATTGCCATCAGCGAAGTACCCGTAAACAGCAATATACCCAGAATGATTTTCTTGAACATGTTGTCCCCTTTTTATTTGATAGCATCCCTCTTCCAAGAGATAAATTGATTGTAGCATACCTTTCTTTACGTTATCCATAGTCCATTTAAGCTATGATATTGAAATCTTTTTCAAAAAAAGGAGCATCATGGCCTATGCATGGGAACTTGCACTCAGTGCATTTCTGATCTCTTTGGCAGCGCAGTTCATCACTGTCAGATACAGCAAAAAGTTCAACCTCTTCATCGACTCCCACCTCGAAGAGAAACCTCAGCGGTTTCACCAGGATTCTACACCGCGTGCCGGAGGGATCGGTATACTTTTAGGTATGTTCGTCCTCCTCTTCACCCCTATCGGGTGGAAACTTCTTATTACGATGATTTTAGCTTTTTTCAGCGGTATTTTTGAAGATTTTCGTCGTTCCATGCCGCCGCGGATCCGCCTGCTCCTGCAAATGATCGCCGCCGGTGCTGCCGTAGTGCTTATGGACTCCGTGGTTCGCTACCTCGGCCTCGGGATCTACCTGCCCTATCTTGTGGCGATCACATTTAGCATCTTCAGTATCGTGGGGCTGATGAATGCCATGAATATCATCGATGGATTCAACGGCCTGGCATCCGGTGCCACCCTCCTGATCCTGCTCTCTTTGGGGCATACGGCACTGCTGGTTGAAGCCCGGGAGATGTTTGAGATGATCCTGGTGACGGGGAGTGCGGTCTTTGCTTTTTTTGTGGTCAACTTTCCCCGGGGTAAAATATTTCTGGGGGACGGGGGTGCCTATCTTATAGGATTTGTCGTGGCGCTGATCGGTATCTTCCTTGCAGGTAACTATCCCAGGATCAGCCCCTGGTATATCCTGGCGATTTTGGGCTACCCGGTATGGGAGGTGATCTTCTCGATCTACCGTAAACTCAGGGCAGGATGCTCACCGATGCAGCCGGATGCCTACCATCTGCATATGCTGGTCTATCGGCATATCACCAAAAACAACCCTCTCACCTCGCTTCTTTTGCTTGGAGGCTACGCGCCGTTTATCCTGCTCTCTTCTCTCTTCCCGCACAACTCCAAAGCCAATATCCTGATCCTGCTGACCTTTATTCTCTCTTATCTGCTCTTCTACCGCTTTCTCTCCAAAAAAGAGCAAGCGGCGTAGTCGCTGTTATTTTTTGAGACGGTAGATCCTGCTGTAGGGGGAAGAGACCACAGGTTCGAAAAGATCGGGGTTGTATTTCCCCAGGATAAACATCTGCACATAGGTTGAACCAAATGTTTCCGCATCCATGAGAATAAACTGGCCGTAACTCTTCATATAGATGACGACATACTTGCCCTCTGTATGATACGGCTGTACTTTTGTATGTACTTCGCCGTTCTGCGTATTTTCGGTCACGATAAAAAACCTGACCCCGCTGCTTTGTGACCCCAGTTGAAGCTCACCTTTTTTCATATCCATCACAATGCCGTTATTGAAGGTCAGAACCCCTTCGCCCTGGCTCACTGCCGATACGGGGTAGAAGTTGATTTCACGCAGCGGCTTGCCTGTATTGAGGTCCAGATTTCCGAACTGAGTGACTGTCGGAAAGATATTCAGCATACGGTAGGGAAGATAGAGGTAGACATCTCTTGTCTTTGGCGGCAGCGCATAGGAAGGCAGCTCCATCTCAGAGAGCATCAGGTTCGGGTCCAGCTGATCCTCCTGCTTGTTTTTAAAGAGCGTATCCGCCACCACTTTATAGCCCGAGTCCACATAGGTTTCCACCGCCAGACGACTGAGGTTCGCCGCAAGTTCCGCGGAGCTGGTCTGCAATATCTTTGAGATGATAAAGTTGTCGTTCTGGTGCTTCCCTCCGTCGATCAGCGTAGAGGTTTCAGAGTAGTACCAGACAGGATATCCGTAATCCCACCAGGTCAGGGTATAGTCTCCGGGCTTAGCCACCTCTTTCAGGGCCTGCAGGTCCCGTACCTCATTGTTTGTCAACACTGTGGGGACTTTGTAGCCGATGATATGCGTGATGTTGGGATAGAGGAGCGCAGCCGTCGCGACGACTACCAGTGCATACTGCGCTTTTTTACTGCCAAAATAGCTTCCCATCAGATAGAAGAGATAGACCGCACCCATCGCAGCCACAGGTACCGCATAGACCGTAAAACGAAGCCCACCCCACAGCGCGAACATACCGATCCCCATCAACGGAAGCGCCAACAAAAATGCACGATGTTTCACCACCAGCAACAGATAGCCCAGCACTGCAACGATCAGTCCGGGGACAGAACCGCTGATACGGTCGGCAAACACATCAAACGGGATCTTCCCTGCTTCACGCACCGTCTGATGCACGCCGTAAAAATGGAGCCCTTCAGCTTTCGTTCCTGTGGACATATAGCTCATCATCTTACCCAGGATAATACCAAAGACGTTTCCAAAGAAGAGCAGCGCGATAAAAGCTATTGCGGATGCACCCATAAGGTATGTTGAGGATACCGATGTTTTGGAAAGCACGATAAACACCGCAACGACCAATGCAATATGCACCAGATACTCATGGGGATCCGGCAGCCCGAAAGGGATCATCGCAAGGAAAACCAGCAGGAGTGAGCTGTAGGTCAGCTTCTCTTCTCTGTGATACCAGACAAGATAGAGCCCATAGATGATCCCCATCGCATAGATGATCGATGCCCCCTGGTCATACAGAAACGGGTAGAGAGAGATCGCAATCGCAGCATACAACGCACTGCGCAAGTTAAAGTCGACCGTGCTTTTCATCAGAAAGTACAAGATGAACATCGGCGCCATTGCAGAGAACATATCGGTATCATAGTACCCGATCATCGTACGGTTATAGTAGCTCCATGCGATCGACCCCAGCAACGCAGCGAAGAATCCCCAAAGCGCCTCACCGTACAGCCTGGCGATCAAAATAACAGGGATCACCACAAGACTCGAGATCACAGCCGGAAGATAAAGCGTCACCGTCTCCAGACTCAAAGGGGTCAGCTTGACCAGCCAGGTCGTCAAAAAGACCATGCCGTAGCTATAGATATCCGGAATCCTTGGATTATGCTGATGCATATCAAAGAGCGCCTGCTGCGCACCTGCGGCAAAGAAATAGCCGTCATTGGTGTTGATCATGATCTGATCGTTCCAGTAGAAGTTGGGGTTATCCTGGAACTGATAGACCCATATCATGCGGATCAGAAAACTGAAGGCGTAGGCCAAAAGCATTAGTAGCATAAGATACTTTGTATCGACTGTTTTATTGTGGTTTATAGGGGACTGCATTCATACCTCTCTAGATTTTTATTATTTATACTTCAAAAGACTTCTATAAGTATACCAAGCAAAGTAGTAAAGCGCTTTATACCAGGGCAGTTTTTCTACTTCACGGTAAAGTTTCCAGTTATATTGGCTTGAAATGATCTTATTGCTGGAGATAGAGTCATTATGTATTCTATAATACGCCAAAGGCTCATTGATCGCATAGGCATAGGGAACTTCTTTTAATATCTTCAGCCAAAGGCCAAAATCCTGCCGCTTCCTTATCAGCGGCATAGTGACTTTTCCCACTATTTTTGTGTCATACACTGCTGTGAGACACCCAATGATATTCTGCTTGAGAAGTTCATGATAATCCACCTTCAAAGGCACAGTGATCTCATCTTTGATCTGATCTGTAGATTGTTCAAAACGGTAATAGCCGGTATAACTCAAAGCGATGTTTTCCCTCTGCATAAAAGTGATCTGTTTTTCAAGCTTCTGTGGCATCCAAAGGTCATCCGCATCCAAAAAGGCGATATACCTGCCTTGCGCCTCCTCGATCGCCCTATTTCTTGCAACGGCAGGGCCGCTGTTCTCTTCCAAAACGATATACTTGATACGCTTGTCTTTCTGGGCATAGGGTTCAATGAGTTCGACAGTGTTATCCGTGCTTTTATCATCAACAATGATCATCTCCCACTCTCTATAGGTCTGATTTAACACAGACTCTATCGTCTGAGCAATGAACTTTTCACTGTTATAGGAGGGGGTGACAATTGTAACTGTGGCTTTATTCATTTTATACTCTCATTTCATTGTTACTTAACAATAAAATCTAAAAATTTTTGTTGATTTAAATAATGGTGTAAAGATGAAAAATTTTTAATTTTAGCTTCATCCCAGTTCACTTCCAGTGCCTTTTTTATTGCAGAATAAATAGACTCAACACTGCCATCTGTATGGTAGCCGGTGATACCATCTATAACTGCTTCCATCATCCCGCCTGTATTACCAGATATTACCGGAACCCCAAAGATATTTGCCTCTATAAATACTATTCCGTATCCTTCTATTGAGCCTTCATTTTTATCAAATATCGACGGTAATAAAAATAATGAACTTGTTGATAGATACATATTTTTTTCTATTTCATCTATGCGTCCCAAAAAATTAATCTTTCCCGTCAATTTAGTTTCTTCGACCAACTTCATCAAAAAGTTTTTCTCGGATCCTTCTCCAGCTATATAATACGTAAAAGGAATTCCTTCTTGATCCAACTTTTGGAGTGCCTTGATAACGTTAGCAATATTTTTACGTTTGACTAATCTGGTAATTGTAAAAAACTGGTTTGTTATTTTCTTGTTTTCTATTGAAAAGCTTGTATCAATAAAAGGTGGAACGACAATATCAACTTTTTTATGATATAACGCATAAAATATTTTCCCTATAGCTTCACTGTTAGCAATAAAATATATATTTGGCCTCAACATTATACGTTTCAAAATCCATTGTTGATATCCCGGTAAACTCAATATATCATTACCATGTACAAAAATGTATATTTTTTTACTTGAAAAAAGTATCGGGAGAATACCGATGACCATTTTCCATGACATGAGCAAAAAGACATCACTCTCATAATTCAACTTTAAAATTTGTAATATTTTTTGTATAGTGGGTTTTCGTATACCTAAACTAACTATCTGATGCTGATTTTCTTTTATTAATCTATCAATATAATAAGCCCAGGTTTGAATTCCACCTTTTCCAAGTCCAAACTCTGGCGATAATAATAAAAATTTTTTCATTTATTTTTTTTATCCGATTGTTTCTTCTTAAAACTTAACACTCTCAATGTAAACTTATACCCCAAAAGCTTGATCATAAGCCATTTTAAAACTCCAAAATACTTTAATCTACCTCTAATGCTAGGTATAGGATCCGCTCGTTTAAAGATATAATGTTTTTCTATATAATTGAAAAAATAATGCTCATAAATATTCCCACCATACTTTGCAGTAGATGTTTCTATTTTTAGTATTTTTTTACTCATGCTCTAAGTCTTAATCTTCTTAAAATTTTGCCAAAGGCACTTTTGAACAACCTATACATAGGTACATAACATACCCTCCATATACTTTCCCCTAAATATAAATATTCAATAATCACACCCTCAACCTCAAATCGATACTTGTGGTTTAAGGAACTAGAAATACCACTTATGTCATATATTGTAACCACCTCATAAACAAGTTTCGGTTTATACTTCATCATAGCTCTTACAAAAAACTCATAGTCCATTCTGAGCTTCAATGATTTAGAGTACCCACCAATATCTTCATAAACAAGCTTATGTACAAATGTACCTTGATGAGGCACTCTAGAAAGATTATAAAGAGTGTCCTCTCGATAGTGTGCTAACCCTACCTTTCTTCCTGCACTATTTTTTACCTCGTATGCTACTATAGGTTGGGTCAACTCATTTGACACCCTATTTAATATACCCTTGTCTACCAAAATATCCCCGGCATTTAACATTAAAATATATCCATATACATTTTGAATGCCTTTATTAAATGCATCGCTTATACCTTCATCCTTTTCGCTTACCCAATAGTCAACCTGATCCTCATATTTTTTGATTATTTCAATAGTCCCATCAGCGGAGCCACCATCAATGATGATATATTCGACATTATCATAGTTCTGATTTATCACACTTTGTATCGTCTCTTCTAAATATTTTTCACCATTAAAAACAACGGTTATGATACTTATTAAGGGTTTGTTCTCAAAAGATCTTTTAAAGTACCCTTTTGTTCGTAATCCACCTTCCCCTTTTCTCTCGCTATTCTCAGGAAAGAATAGAACAGACTCAAATTTATCTTCGGAGTCATGCTTTAATGATGGTTTATCTTCCGTTACCAATCTTGTAGTACTGAACTTTTTATCTAAACAAATTGTTTCAGCCATGGAGTATCTCTTTATAAAGTTCTATATATTGTTGCGCAACAATTTTACTATCAAACTCTTTCAAAACTTTTTCTCTTGCATTTTGGCAAAGCTCATCATAGTTTTTACTTTTCATGCAAATCATTATCTAATTCTTCATTAATTAAGATATCCAAAACTTGAAAAAAAGACATATCATAATCCCATCCTAAAACTTCTTTTGCTTTACTATTATCTCCGTAGATTTCATCAATTTCATTTGGTCGAAAAAATTCCTGATTTTCAACAATTAAACCTTTATCTAAACCTAATTTTTCAAAAACATATTCAACAATATCCCTAAGCGATATAGACTTTCCAGAACAAATTATAAAATCATCTGCTTGATCGTATTGTAGGATCTTCCATATTGCTTCAACATATTTTGGTGCATATCCAAAATCTCTTTTTACATTTAAATTACCAACAACTAATTTATCCAATTTACCATTTTTGATAGCTATAGAGTCTCTAATAATTTTTTTGATAAAAAAATTATTACTCCTTAAATATGATTCATGATTAAATAAAACACCGTTACAAACAAATAAACCATAAGATTCACGATATGTAGTTATCATAAAATAAGAAGCCATTTTAGAAACACCGTAAGGACTTACTGGATGCATTGGCGTATCTATAGAAATTGGCATTTTTTCAACTCTTCCATACATTTCACTGCTAGATGCTTGATATAATTTTGTATTTGGACTAAAAAACCTTATGCTTTCAAGCAAATTATTAACTGATGTTGTATTAAATGAAAATGTCCCTAAAGGTTGGTCAAATGACAATCCTACTGAACTTTGAGCTGCAAGATTATAAATCTCTTCAGGTTTATATTTTTGTATTATTCTTATAACATTAGCCATATCCAATAAATCCAATTCTTCCAAATGAATTCTATTTTCAATACCAAGATATTCAAAATTTTTATTGTTAGTGCACCGATAACTTCGTACAGTTCCAATGACTTTATATCCTTTTTCTAACAATAATCTTGCCAAGTACGGCCCATCTTGGCCACTAATTCCTGTTATAACTGCTGTTTTCATTTCACTATACTTTCATAAATCTTTTTGGTTTGTAAAGCTGTTTCTTGCCAAGAAAATTGTTTTAATTGTTTAATACCGTTTTCAATCAAACTATCACGAAGTTCTTTATCTTTCAAAACATTCTCAACAGCACTTTTTATAGACTCTTCTCCATTAGGGTCAAAATAAATAGCTCCATCACCCGCTATCTCAGGTAATGAGCTTACATTACTACATAAAAGTGGACAGTTGCAAGCAAAAGATTCAAGCACTGGTATGCCGAAGCCTTCATAAAGTGAAGGGAAAACAAATAATTGCGCATTTTGATATATATAAGCTAAGCTATCATCATCAACATTATATTGGTATACTTGATCTCGTATAGATAATTTAGATAGTAATTGTATTTCTCCATCAGTAAAATTACCCCCTCCAGCACATACAATAAAAAGTTCCCTATCTTTATTTAGAAGTTCTGAAACACTTATAATAAATTTTTCAAAGTTTTTGTATCCTCTTCGTGAACCTACAAAAAGAATATATTTCTTTGGCAATTCAAAATGAATGATCACTTTTTTGGGAGGAAACATTGAGTTGCCAAGATATACTACTTCTATTCTTGACTCTTCTATTCCATATGACTGTATCAAGTCCTTTTTAGTATTTTCTGAAATAGCAATTATTTTAGAGGCTTTCTCAATAAGAATTTTTTTATTCAATGCTGTTTTATCTTTGTCCAAAAAACTTTTATGAAATTTCTCGTGGATCATATCATATACTGTCAGGACAAAAGGCTTATTACCAAGATATTTTAAAAAATAAGGATCATAATAAGTAGGATGAAAAACGTCAAAGTCTTGTTTCTTTAAATAATAAATAGTCTTAAGTTTATTTAGCTCTGACATCAACCTTGTTTTTCCACGAAATTCTTTTGTATCAAAAAAGTTAAAATACGAGATGTCATCACTATTCGATATATAATAATTATTAGAAAATAATAAAGAAATTTCAGCATCAATATTATCATAAGCTCTAAATAACTTTATAAGTTCGTAAAAATATCTTGAAATACCTCCATATTTTTGTGTAGTAAATATTTGATGATCATATAAAATTTTCATATTTTTTTGCTCACTTTTAAATAATCATCCCATGTTTTACTTTTTAGGCCTTTTTTTAAAATATTAAATAATCCAAACCTGCTTAATTTCAAAATATATTTTATATATTTTGGTACTGGCTTGGATAACATTAGATGCAATATCCCAAAGTTATAATAGTAGAGTCCATATTTTCGCGCTATATACTTTAATGTTCTATCACTATAAAATGAAATGTGCTGTCCATGATCAAGTCCATAGTACCACCAGTTCGAAGGTATTGGAACAGGTGACGGTAAAAGCTCTGTTGTAAATAAAATATTTTTTGATATTTTTAACATATTTTCAATTTCATCTATGGGATTCTCAAAATGTTCAAATGATTCAAAGGAAGTTAAAACCTCATATTTTGTATCGTCTTTATACTCAAATCCTCTGGCAACTAAGTTTTCAGTATACTTATCATACCAATAAAAATCAAAACCTATATCTCTCATTAATCGAACAAAAATTCCATAACCTCCAGCGTAATCTAAAAACTTTCCATGTTTATCAAAAAATAAACTTAATATAGTTGTTACTTTTTTTGACAAATTCAAATTTCTAGACAATATACCAGTATCTGATATATTGATTGATTCAGAGTATGCTTCTTTCAGCCAATAAGGTTCTTCAGTCTGCAGAAATCCACAGTTTGAACAAAGGAAATAGTCAATATTATATTTATCTAATATTAGACCACTAAATATTTTTTTACTTTGTGCATTACATATTCTACAATTCATCTAAAAACTTTATTGATTTTATTAAATACTCTTTGTAATAACGGTCTTTTTTGATTCCAATAAAAATCTTTTAAACTTTCGATTGCAATTTTACTTTCCTTAAAATTATCAATGAATATTATATTCTTTTTCTTTGATAAGTTATTTATAAATCCATTATTCTCACTACAATGTATACCGCTACCATCATGACCAATATTTTCTACAAATGTTTGAATTGGATTTAAGCACAATCCATTTTGCTTAAAAATAGTTGCATACCAAAATATAGCCCAGGTATTGATCTTCCCTTCTTTATTTAGCATCACCTGCTGCCAAAAGTTTTCTGCATCATCTAGATTAAATTTTTTAATATCTGCTTTGCTAAATTCTTTAATCGTTTTATCTATGTCCCTTTCAAAATATGACCATCTATCAGACCAAGTTGCCCAACCCCAGCAATTCATCAACCTCCAGAAAAATACATCTTCTAGTCCATCTGTTTTTATGGGATAGTTCCATCCACTGATATGCCACACTTTTTTCTCATTTTTATAAAACTCCAAAGCTTCATTCATAAACTTCAAAAAGTAAGGGCTAGTCACAAGATCATCTTCAAGCACTATTATTTTGCCATATTCATTAATGATTTTTGTAACCCCATCAATAATGGAGTCTGCAAGCCCCCAGTTTTTCCCTCTTTCAGTAACTGTTACTTTTTTAAATCCATTTATTGCCTTGATATACCTTCTAACTTCATTGACCTTTTCTACGGCATCTTCATTTTTAGCCGCATCAGAAAAGATAAAAAGCTCACTCTCCTTGGCCAATTCATTTTTTTGCAACGCTTCAATTGTTTGTCTTGTATGATCTGGTCGGTTATAGCAAAAGAGTACTATTGGGGCTAGATTCATTTACTGTACCTCAACTGATAAAATTCATCTTTTATAAATATAATTGTATTAACCGCCTTAGCATAAATAGAATAATTAAAATTCTTTAAATATTTAGAAATTTCATTGTTTTGAATATCAGATAAACTACTTCCTAAAATTTCTATCAAAATTACTTTAGGCTTGTATTTTTGAAAATTATTTGACTGTAAGACCATAAAATCTAATCCCTCAACATCAATAGATAGAAAATCAATATCTTGATTCTTAGGTAAATTATTTTCTAAAATTTCTTCAAGTGTTGCTGTCTCAATATCTTGAGTAAACTCAATAAAATAATTTTCTTTACCATTTCGTTCTTCTGATAATTCTTTAGAAAACCCATTAAGTGCAGGCTCATTAAATGCATAATAAGTCAAAATTTGTTTTTTTTCTGATATAGGTTTCTCTATATTGATATCTCTGGGACGGATTTTCTCAAACAGTTTCATACTGCCTGGCATCGCATCTATATTTATGCCATGCCAACCTTGTTTATAAAAAAAGTAGGTATTTGAAAATCTTTTAGGATGATGCGCACCTACATCCACATAAAAACCAGTTCGCTGTTTTTCAAATAATCTTCTTAAAATCATATCTTCACCCTCTTGAGAATATGATTTCAAAGCATAACCATCAAAATAATTATTGTTTATTTCAATAAATTTATTTTTGAGGGTTTTTGGCAAAATAATCTTAAGCAGTTTTTTTAACACGCAATATCCTTAAAAATAGTAAACTTTTTGATAAATTGAAAAAATTGATTCTGGTTTTATTCCAAAGCAATAAACACAAATAAGCCGCAATACAATAGGAAATGAGCGTTGCCCATGCAACACCTTCAATTCCCACACTTGTGATTAAAATGTAATTTAAAACAACATTGACAACTGCCCCAATTGTCGTATTGATTGTTGAAAAAACTTGAAGGTTTTCGGTTAATAGCCATTTGCTGCTTGCTACTCCCAAAAATACAAAAACCCCTGCCCAAATATGTATCATCAATACACTTCCAGCTTGAAAATACTGTTCCCCATACAATAAGTTAACGACCCAATCAGATAAAAATGTCATAGGAAGCGCTATCAATATTGCCATCCATACCATTAGATCATAAAGCCTTTGAAGTCTAGCATAGTACAGTTCTTCACTTTGTTTCTTAGCATTAATAATAGCAGGAAATAATGATGAAGCTATCACCATAGGGATGAAATACCAAGCTTCACTGAGTTTTACCGCTGCAGCATATTGTCCAACTGCCTCGGCATCCATCATCTCCATAATCATGACTTGGTCGATTTTCATGTAGATTGAGACAACGATACCACTTAAGATGAGTGGCCAAGAGTCTTTCAAAAGAGAAATGGCGGTTGATTTGTTGAATTTCCAAGCAAAGCTAGGTTCCGTATCAAGTATGGAATGACGGGCTTCGGTCGTGGAGTGACGACGATTTTTAATGTAGTAGTAAACAAACCCACATGCCAAAATAAAACTGTCAAAAAACACCATCCATACAAAAGCGATAAGCGGAGCTTCGATTAAGATAAGAACTATTTTGATAATGCTTGAGATAAACAAGCTGATGACATTGGCAAAGACTACATAGCGACTCATCACTTTGGACTGAAAGTACATATCTGCGACATTAAAGGCCTGAAATATCGTCGCACTGGCGATGATAAAAACCATAATGTTTGTGGCATGGTCGTTTGATGTGAAGTTTACAGCAATGGCGAGGATGAGTAGTACGGCGACTGCTCCCATGAGCTTGAGCCAAAATGCTGTGCCTATGAGCTCATCTCTGCGACTCTCATCTTTGACAAGCTCCCGCACCACGATACCATCCAACCCAAGAGTGGCTATGGCCGTAAATAAACCCACAAAGCTTTGAGCATAAGAAAATAGCCCAAACTGCTCAGGACCAAGATAGCGAGCCACCCAGATCCCGACAAAGAGCCCTACAATCATTCGTAGTATTTTTTCACCAAAAAGCCATGAGGTATTCTTGGCATACTTCACAAAGCCTTGATGGTTTTTGAGGGATCTGATTTTTTTTCTCATTTAGTTATTTAAATACCATGCATACATTTTTTTGATTCCTTCTTCAAGCTTGACTTTGTGTTTCCATCCTAAAGCGTGAAGCTTTGATGGATCGGTTAGCTTTACCATCGTGCCGTCCGGTTTGTCGGTGTTGAAGTAGAGTTTGCCACGGTAACCGACTATCTTTTGTATGAGACAGGCAAGCTCTTTGATACTGATATCTTCACCCGTACCTATATTTATATGTGTATTTCGTATCTCTTTTTCACCCTCCTTATAGGTATCTTCAAAATCTCGATTTTGAAGCAAAAAGACACAGGCATCCGCCATATCTTCACTATAGAGAAACTCACGTCTTGGGTTTCCGCTGCCCCAGATCTCTACTGTTGGTGTGTTGTTTATCTTTGCTTCGTGTATTTTTCTCAACAGTGCGGGAAGCACATGGGATGTCTCCAGGTCAAAATTGTCATTGGGACCATAGAGATTGGTTGGCATCACCGAGATGAAGTTGGTGCCGTACTGGAGGTTGTAGCTCTCACACATCTTGATCCCTGCGATCTTGGCGATCGCATAAGGTTCGTTGGTATACTCCAGAGGACTCGTGAGCAGATACTCCTCTTTCATCGGTTGCGGACAATCCTTTGGATAGATGCAGGTACTTCCCAGGAACATCAGCTTTTTCACCCCATGCAGATAGCTCTGATGAATGACATTGTTCTGGATCTGCAGGTTTTCATAGATAAAATCAGCGCGGTAAGTGTTGTTCGCTGCTATCCCACCTACTTTTGCGGCAGCTAAAAATACGAACTCAGGTGCTTGTTCCTTAAAGAAGCTTTCGACGGCAATACTGTCAAGAAGATCTAGCTTTACATAAGTCACTGAGTTCGTATTTAATGTTGAGTGTTGAATGTTGAATGTTAAATTATCTTGTGGTTTTCTATTGTGATAATTGCTTATGATGTTGGTATAACCTTTTTCCAACAAATTTTTTATGATTGCTGATCCAACAAGGCCTGTTCCCCCGGCAACAAAAATCTTTGAAGATTTTTCTAATGTTGAATGTTGAGTGTTAAGTGTTGAATTATTTTCCAATTTTAATTTCCTTGACTCGACTTAACTATAGAGGTAAGTAATTTAATAATCTCTTCAATATCGTTCACTAACGATCGTACATGTGTTTCACTCGAATTTAAATAATCTGTTTTTATAAGAAGGTTTATCCAATATTTTGTCTCTCTGGCTTCTTTGCTTGCAATACTCATCTTAGCGATAAAGTCAGCTTTTGACTGTCCAGCTTGTGCCTCATTGACATTTGCTCCTATCGACGTACCACTTCTTAGCAACTGTTTGGATAAAACATATTCTTTTTTCACATCACACAGATGTTTATAGAGATTTACAATACGAACTGCAAAACTTGTTGTTTTATCTAACACAATATTTTCAGTCACAACGCCCCTCCATTAAACATTCATCATTCAAAACTCAACATTGATCATGCATTACTCAAAGTAACTCATGATTGTATACCCGCCGTCTTTGAGGTACTGATCTTTGGTCATCAGCTTGAGGTCACTCTCCATCATGTCATTGATAAGCTCTTTGAGGTCATACTCTCTGCTCCAGCCGAGTTTCTGCTCAGCTTTTGTCGGGTCTCCGAGCAGAAGGTCTACCTCTGTCGGTCTGAAGTATCTGTGGTCTACCGCGACGACGGCTTCTCCAACGAGTTGTTGAAGGTTTTGGGTGTTGAGTTCCAAGTTTTGGGTTTTTGCTGTATCAATGGATTTGACGATACCGACCTCATCGACCCCTTCCCCCTTGAACTGAAGCTCGATCCCCACATACCCAAATGCCATTCTCACAAAGTCTCTTACCGTGGTGGTCTGCCCTGTAGCGATGACCCAGTCTTCGGGTTCATCGGCCTGAAGGATCATCCACATCATCTTCACATAGTCCTTCGCATGTCCCCAGTCACGTTTGGCATCAAGGTTACCAAGGTAGAGTTTGTCCTGCAATCCCAGTGCGATCTTTGAAGCGGCTCTTGTGATCTTACGTGTGACGAAGGTCTCACCACGAACCGGAGACTCATGGTTGAAGAGTATTCCGTTACAGGCGAACATGCCGTAGGCTTCACGGTAGTTCACTGTGATCCAGTAAGCGTACATCTTGGCCACAGCGTAAGGTGAACGCGGATAGAACGGTGTGGTTTCGCTCTGTGGCGTCTCCTGTACTTTTCCGTAAAGTTCGGAGGTAGATGCCTGGTAAATCCTGGTCTTTTTCTCAAGCCCGAGGAGTCTGACCGCTTCTAAGATACGAAGTGTCCCTGTACCATCCGCATTGGCCACATACTCCGGTGTCTCGAAAGAGACAGCGACATGGCTCATCGCAGCAAGGTTGTAGATCTCATCAGGCTGTACCTCCTGGATGATACGTGTAAGGTTCATAGAATCCGTCATGTCACCATAGTGCAGGATAAAGTTTCTGTTTTCCACGTGCGGGTCCTGGTAGAGGTGGTCTATACGGTCTGTGTTGAAGAGTGAAGATCTTCTCTTGATCCCGTGAACGATATACCCTTTTTTAAGCAGGAACTCCGCCAAGTATGAGCCATCCTGGCCTGTGATCCCAGTGATCAGGGCTACTTTATTTTCTATCATTTACTTCTCCATCCTTTTAAAATCATCTTCAAATCTCACGATATCATCTTCACCTGTATACTCACCCACCTGTGCCTCGATAATCACCAGAGGAAGTTTTCCCTTGTTCTCCAGTCTATGGATATCCCCCGCTTTGATATAGGTCGATTCATTGGGGTTGACAATATACTCTTTATCATTGACGGTCACGGTCGCACTCCCACTGAGAACGATCCAGTGTTCGTTCCGGTGGTAGTGCTTTTGCAGAGAAAGGCGTTTGCCCGGTTTGACCACGATACGCTTGATCTTGTAGCCGTCGCTTTCTTCCAGGACCGTATAGGTGCCCCATGGTCTGTGTCCGGTAAGGTGGATATGGTGAAGTTCTGTGTTCTTTCTGACTTCAGCTACTATCTCTTTGACCTTCTGGGAAGATCCTTTTTTAGAGATCAGTAGTGCATCCCCCGTATCGACGATGATCGTATCTTCGATATCCACCGTAGCGATCTTTCTCTCATTCCCGTAGACGAGATTGTTCCTGCTGCCGATGGAGATATGGTTCGGGTTTAGCGTGTTGCCCGCTTCATCTTTGTCCAGCTCCTCGTAAAGGGCATCGAAACTTCCCAGATCCGACCAGCCGATATCTGAAGGGACGACTTTCACTTTATCACTCTTTTCCATCACCGCATAGTCGATACTCTCTTCGAGGATTACCATCATATCATCATGTCTGATACGGATCATCTCCTCTTTTGCCGCATTTTCAAAGGCTGCTTTTGAGGCTTCGTGTATCTTGAGCGCATGCTTTTTCAGTTCCTCAAGGAAGACCCCCGCTCTGAAGCAGAACATCCCGGAGTTCCAGTACCATTTTAATGGTGAATTTTGAATGCTTAATTTTGAATTTTCTTCTAAGTATTGCTTTGCAAGTTCAAGATTTGGCTTTTCCTTAAAACATTCAACATTTAAAATTGAACATTCATCATTTTCAGGCTCTGCCTGAATATAGCCAAAACCTGTCTCGGCATACTTCGGAGTGATACCGAAGGTGACCAGATGATTTTCGAAGGCCAGCTTCTGGGCTTTTTCTATCACTTTGCTGTAGGCTTCACTATTTTTGATCAGGTGGTCTGATGGGGTGACCAGTACGATCTCTTCAGGATCCAGGGCCATACATGCCAGGGCGATTGCAGGAGCGGTGTTGCGCCCTACAGGCTCCAGGAGATACTCAGTATCATTATGCGGTAGTTCTTCAAGTTGATCAAGGGCTAGGAAATACTGCTCTGCATTGGAGACGATGAACTGTGCATCACACAGTTTGGCATTGCGTTCGACCGTCAGCTGGAAAAGTGATCTATTGTCAAAAAGTTTTACAAACTGCTTGGGCATCAGAGTACGGCTCACGGGCCAGAGCCTTGTACCGCTTCCTCCGCATAGTATGATGTTGGTCATAGTTTCTCTTTATCCTGTTTTAAACTTTCCTGCAACACTTCATACTCACGCTTTTTGATCTCGATAAACGCCTCGGTAAGACCGATTTTCTTTTTCAGCCCTTCTTTGGTGAGAAGATAGCGGTAGGCTTTTTTGTTTTCGGCTTTGACGAACTTGTGCATCTTCACGTACCCTTTCTCAAGCAGTGCTTTGATGACATAGTTCACCTTCCCGACGCTGAAACCTACGTTCTGTGCCAGCTCTTTTTGGGAACTGCACGCTTCGATATGCTGCATGACCTGCAGGTGATCTTTCTCTTCCGGTGTGACTTGCATGAAAACTCTTATTTTATATTCATTCAATGATTGAATCTCTATTGTATACTTTTTCATTTCTTATGTCAAATGATTCACGTATCAAATCCCCTATCCATATAATTTACCCCTTTATGTTATAATTTTTAAAATTAAATCAGGATTGATCATTATATGTTAAAAAAAATCACACTTTTACTAAGCCTGCTTTTTTCTCTCTCTGAAGCAAAAATACTCGATGCCATAGCGGTGACCGTGGATGGTGAAGCGATCACAACTGCCGAGATACGGGCGGTACAGGAGCAGATGCAGGTCTCCAAAAAAGAGGCGGTCGACATCCTAATACAGGACAGGCTCCAGCAGATCGCTATCAAGGATATCCATATACCCGAAAGCGATGTCGATGCAAAGATCGAGATGATCGCAAAGCAAAACAATATCACGGTGCCAAAAATGCAGAAGGTCCTCAAAGAACAGGGGACCTCATGGGCACAATACCGCTCATCCATCCAAAAAGCAATGAAAAAAGAGAAATTTTTCGCCCAGAAAGTGGCCAGAGAGATGCCTCAGGTAACGGATGAAAAGCTGATGGTCTACTATCAGGAGCACCAGAATGAATTTATCATCCCTGCATCGATCAGCGTGATAGAGTATAGTGCTCCCACCCAAAAAAAGATAGAATCTTTCATGCAGACCGGAGAGGGGATCGAAGGGAAAGAGGCGGAGATGGATACTGCCGCACTCAACCCGACCATGCTTCAGATGATGCTTCAGACACCCAACGGCGGATTTACGCAGCCGCTGAACGCGGGCGATCGGTATATCATCTATAGGGTACTCTCCAAAGACGGACAGGCACAAATGTCATTTGAAGAGGTCAAACCGCTGCTTGCAGGTAAATGGATGCAGGAACAGCGGGAAAAAGCGCTCAAGGACTACTTCAAAAAGATGCGCACCGGTGCAACGATTGAATTTATAAGAGAATAAGGAAAACGATGGGACTGAAATCTGACAAGTGGATACGTGAAAAATCACTGAATGAAGCAATGATCACACCTTTTTGCGAGGGACTGGTAGGCGAAGGTGTAGTGAGTTACGGGCTGAGCTCGTATGGCTATGACATCAGGGTGGCGGACGAGTTTAAGATCTTTACCAACATCAATGCCGAGGTGGTAGACCCCAAAGACTTCAACGAAAACAATGTCGTGGACCACAAAGGTGATGTCTGCATCGTACCGCCGAACTCTTTTGCCCTGGCGCGTACCGTGGAGTATTTCAAGATGCCCAGCAATACGCTGGCGATCTGTCTTGGGAAAAGCACCTATGCCAGATGCGGGATCATCGTCAACGTCACACCC
>DSDW01000094.1 GCA_011048515.1 Campylobacterota bacterium
ACGGGAAGATCATCCTCAAAAAGAAACTGGAAAAAACCAAGCGCTAATGATGCTTGGGCTATAATCTTAACCATTATTTACAAAGGAAAAGCAAACCATGATCAAAAAATGTCTATTCCCCGCCGCAGGCTACGGAACACGTTTCCTGCCTGCTACAAAAGCCACGCCAAAAGAGATGCTTCCGGTCCTTACCAAGCCGCTGATACAGTACGGTGTCGAAGAGGCGATGGAAGCGGGTATCCATACGATGGCAATCGTTACGGGGAGAGGAAAACGTGCGATAGAGGACCATTTTGATATTTCCTATGAACTCGAACACCAGATCAAGGGAGGATCAAAAGAGCATCTGCTCGACGATATCCGTGCGCTGATCGATCAATGTACCTTCTCCTATACACGACAGATCGAGATGAAAGGCCTGGGCCATGCCATCCTCACCGGAGAGACACTGATAGGCAATGAGCCTTTTGCCGTGGTGCTCGCTGATGACCTTTGCACCAACAAAGAAAAAGGGGTACTCAGCCAGATGATCGAGGTCTATGAGAAGTACCAATGCTCCATCGTTGCGATCGAAGAGGTGCCGATGGACCAGACCGACAAATACGGCGTCATCGCAGGACATCTCGTAGACGGAACCGTTGACACCTACCGGGTCACGGATATGGTGGAGAAACCTGATCCCAAAGATGCACCGACCAACATGGCGATCATCGGAAGGTATATCCTCACCCCGGACATCTTCGATATCCTCAGAGAGACCAAACCCGGCAAAGGCGGAGAGATACAGATCACCGATGCCCTCCTTGAACAGGCAAAAAAGGGGAAAGTCATCGCCTACAAATTCAAGGGAAAACGTTTTGACTGCGGTTCCGTGGATGGGTTTGTAGAGGCGACGAACTATTTTTATCAGAACATAAAATAAAGTTATTTTGGATGATCGATTATTTTTACCTCTTTATCTATAAATTTTTTACACTGTTATCCAAACTGCTGCCCAGGAAGGTGATGGACCTTCTTTTGCTGGGCTTAAGCAAGATCATATACCGCCTGGATAACAAACATCGACAGATCATCCATACCAATCTTGAACTTGCCTTCGGGAACACTCAGACAAAAGCTCAATTGGATAAAATCGGCATACGTACCTTCTACAATATGCTGCAAACCATTATCGGCTTTATGAAGCGTTACGGTAAAACCCAACAAGAACTGCTGGAGAACGTTTCCTTCCAAAATGAACAATTTGTACAGCATGCCATCGATACCAACCAAAAGATCATCTTTATGACAGGGCACTACAGCAACTGGGAACTCCTGGCACCGGCTATCGCTGCAAAGTTCAATATTACACTGGCTGCTGTCGGGCGCAAACTCGATTCAAGACTCATGGACCAAGTCCTCAAGAAGAATCGTGAACAGTTTGGTGTCGAACTGCTCTATAGAAAAGGTGCGATGAAAGGAATGATCAAAGCACTCAAAAATGGAAAAGCGGTAGGATTACTGCTTGACCAGAACCTCAGAGAAAAACAGGGCGGGATCAAAGTTGACTTTTTCGGTAAAAGTGTCGGACACTCCCCTGCCG
This sequence comes from Campylobacterota bacterium, assembly GCA_011048515.1. Lineage (GTDB taxonomy): Bacteria > Campylobacterota > Campylobacteria > Campylobacterales > Sulfurovaceae > Sulfurovum. Next base: position 1,583 of record DSDW01000094.1, read on the forward strand.
CCTCCATTCTCTCCAGGACATTGGATGCAACCATTATCCCCGCGTTCATCACTACGGATGATTATGAAAACTACACCGTCACCTTCCACGAACCGCTGCCGATCATCAAAACAGAGGATAAAGATAAGGATATACGTCTTATGACGCAGGCACAGGCCGACATTACCCAAAAAGTAATCGAAGCAAAGCCCGAGGAGTGGTTCTGGGTACATAAGCGATGGAAAACCTATTATCCGGATCTCTATAACGGGTATGGATCATGAAATTGTTCTTTTTTTCTGTAACAAAACATCAGTATCGTTATTTTCAAACCCTGAGAAAGTATCTCAACTACTCATCTAAGCATTTGTTTTTTCCTAATTTTTCTTTCTCATTAGAGGGATTTCTCTATACAAAGCAACTAAAGCTAATGAATATCTTTTCTATAAAATTTAGAGAAATTGACTGTAAATACACCAACCCGATCACGAAGTTTTTTTATAAACTATTACTAAAGTTACAAACGCCATGGATCGTTTCATCTGTCTATTCTCAACTTAAAATGTTTAAACCGGATTATCTTATTGTCTGGAACGGCAAAAAGTTTCACCAGGCAATCGCTGTTGAGATCGCAAAAAAGCTGAATATACAACCGGTTTTTTTTGAGAATGGCGTATTGCCAAATACGACAACGATGGATTTTAAAGGGGTGAATGCAAGTAACTCTGTGCCCAGAGATTCATCATTTTTTGAACATCTTCAATTTGGAGAAGATCAAAAACTCCCCCAAACACTACAGGCGCGAGAGTCAAAGACCAAGAAAAAAATATTTGATACCTCTCTTCCTGACAGATATGTCTTTGTTCCTTTTCAAGTAGCTTATGACACCCAGATCATCCAACATTCCCCCTGGATAAAAGATATGTTCGAGCTATATGAGATCATCGAATGGCTGTCGAAACAGATCGACATCCCTTTTGTGATCAAAGAACATCCTTCAGACAGGGTAAGCGACTATACATCCCTGCATCAAAAAAGAAATGAGAGAATCCAATTTAGCAGTCATGATACACAATTTCTAATCGAAAATGCAGCATGTGTTATGACCATAAACTCCAGTGTAGCGATAGAATCTCTGCTTTTGGGCAAACGTGTAATCGTTCTTGGTGAAGCTTTTTTTGCCATAGATGGTATTGTAAAAATAACAAAATCCAAAGAGGCGATCAAAACCTGTTTGAACACCTTAGATCAATGGCAGCTTGATGAAAAACTGATCAAAAACTTTTTGAACTATCTTTATTATGACTACCTCATCCCCGGTGACTGGAGAAATCCTTCACAAAAACACTTAGAAGCTATCGAGATAAGGCTAAAGGAAGCACAATGTTAAACTACTTTTTCAAACCATTCAATCCTCATCAATTCCGTCTTGTGATGACCATTCTTGTCAAAAATGAAGCTGATATTATTGAGGCAAATATACGTACTCATGCGGCCTTGGGCGTAGATGCCTTTGCGGTAATGGATAATGACTCTACTGACGGGACTAGAGAGATACTTGAAAAGTTACAAAGTGAGTTTGAACTGCTGATTATCGATGAAAAGGGCCAATATAATCAAGCAAAATGGATGAAGCAATTAGCCAACATCGCTAAAAACGATTTGAAAGCTGACTGGGTCATCAATAATGATGCCGATGAGTTCTGGTTGCCTTCAAATGATATGAACCTCAAAGAAAATCTTGCTTTCAAAGGTTCCGTACTTACTGTAAACAGATACAATATGATACTCGATGAAGCTTGCCATGATGGCAATTTTTTTGCTTCGACTCACTATGTTGCAAATCCTGTATCGTATAGCAAAAAAACTCTGATGGATACAGAGGAGGCTTCATTGGTATTGACAAAAATTGGTCCAAAAACCATTGTTAACCCACATGGATTGATAGAGATCAGAGGAGGTAACCACAAAGCATGGCATATCGCCAATACCTATGAATATCTTTTTAAAAAGTATGACAAGATAAAAAAGTTTACTAATATCAATGTATTGCATTATCAATTCAGATCCTATGAACAGTTTGAAAAAAATATCAAAAACCGTAAAATCCTTTTAGAGTCAAAAAAACACATACGTATGGGAGCACATTACAGACGGTGGGTCAACCTATTTGATGAAGGAAAGCTGGAAAAAGAATTTTATGAGAGACTCTGTTTTTATACCAGTGAATTAAACGTTCTGAAAAAATATGCTATCGTCAAAGCAGATACCTCGATCAAACAAAAAATTCTAATGAGTTAATGCCAAATATTCTTTGGCTACTTCTTTTGCATCAAACCGTAAATAATACTCAGGTACTATCTCAGGCTTATTCTTCATTGCTTCATTGATCTTCTGCGCTAATTTATCCACATTATTAACTTCCACAAGATAGTTTTTAAGTGGTCCTATCAAAATTTCTTCCGGACCTGATTTACAATTTGTACTTACAATTGGTGTGTGTAAAATCAAACTCTCAATCAGAACAGTCGGAAGACCTTCCACTTCTGAACTTAATACAAAAAGCTCAGCATTTTTTATATAGGGGTAAGGATTTTCTTTCCAGCCCAAAAAATGAACTTTGGATGCAAGATGAAGTTTTTGTACTAACTTTTTTAAAGTATCCAATTGACTACCGTCACCAAGTATTACCAAGTCCTCTCTTCTATTACTTTTTGCATAAGCTTTTAACAACATATCCTGTCTTTTAACCTTTTCTAAACGACCTGCATGCAAAATATAGGGTTTTTCTATCTCTACTGCTTCACTAGATTTATGTTGAATTTCAACTCTATCAAAAGGATTGTAGATTGTATGTAGCGAATCAGGAACAACATTCAATTCATTCACTAAATCATCTGCAATTCCTTTTGAGACAGTGATTAATTTATGCCCATTGAAAAGCTTTTGTAAACGTTTTATTCTTATACCGTATAAAATTTTTGTTAAAAAACGTCTCTGTTTTAAACGCTCTGACTGTGTACTGTGAATGACAAAAAAGAGATTATCCATATATACATTTTTTAAAATTTTTTGCGGAGTTTTCATATGTGCCAAAATTAAATCAGCATTTATCGTTTTTAACATCGAAATCAATGATTTAGAAGAAGTATAAATGAGTTCTACCCCATCTAAGACTATATTTTCCTTATCTTGATCAATAAGAGTAATGATTATTGATTCATGTCCTAAGGAAACAAAAGCTTTTGCAAGTGTTTGAACAACTTTTTCTGCACCTCCTCCTTTTAATGATCTTATTATCTGGACAATTTTCATCAATGGCCTTAGTTTTTGGTCGATTATATCAAATTTTGTAGTTTGTATAAGCTTATATGATTTATGTTACTATACGCTTCTATTTATTCAAAGGGTTTGAATGCGGTATAAAATAGGGTTTTTTCTCCCGGCACTTGAGAGCAAAGGCGGTGTAGTTGTTTCTGTACAGACTATTGCAAATCACCTAAAAGAATTAGGACATGAAGTACATCTCTTCCCTATAGGTAAAACTACCACCAAAGAGACCCCCTTTCTGCATCCAATCAATTCAAACTATAAGTCTAAACAACTTCAGTTAGTAAAAAAGCTTTATGCCAAAGAATCAGCCAAAAGGAAGTTTGATCTTTTAGTCTCTAATCATCTTATTTCCAACTATATACTCCATCATTTAGATGTTGGTGATCAGCATTTAATGGTGCTTCGACAACCATCTCTATTGAAACATGCAAATGTACTAAGTAAAATAAAAAAAAGAATTCTATTTCCCAAAATATATAATCATAAAAATATTGTTATGATTTCTCAGTGTCTACTAGATGACTTTTTGACAAAACATCCTTATCTAAAGCCCAAAAGTAGCCGTGTTATTTATAACTCATATGATCCTGAACTGCTAGATATCAAAGCAAAGGAAAAAATAAATCTTCCCACTGAAAAAGAATACATTATATCTGTAGGTCGATTTACAAAAACTAAAAATCAATCTATGTTAATACATGCTTTTGAAAAAGTAAGTAATAAAAATATAGACCTCATTCTACTTGGAGATGGCAAAGAAACACATTCTCTAAAAATTCTAGTAAATAAGTTGAACCTTAATGAAAGAGTACACTTTATTGGCTGGAAAAAGAATCCTTATCCATACATCAAACATGCCAAACTCCTTGTACATACATCCAAATCAGAAACTTTTGGTAGAGTAGTACTGGAGGGGTTGGCATTAAATACCCCTGTTATCAGTACAGATATTAAGTGCGGACCTAATGAAATTTTGACTGATGAACTAAAAGATTTTCTTGTGCCACTCAATGATATTTCTCTTTTAACGGAAAAAATTGAACTTGCATTAAAACACTATCCAGCAATTGAATCCAAACACCTGGAAAAATTTAAAGTTGACTCCATTGCCCAAGTATATATTGACTTTATAAAAGAAATGGCACATTATCATGATGAATGTCTTAAATAGCTTCGCAACTACCATTATCGTCTAAGGAAACAAAATGAATAGTATAAAAGTCAGTATCATCATACCTGCTTATAATGTAGAAAACTATATAGAACGTTGCGTAAAAAGTGGGATGAATCAAACTTTAAAAGAAATAGAAGTCATTATAGTTAATGATGGATCCACAGATAGAACACAGGAGATCATCGAGAAAAATTTTTCCAGAGACAACAAAGTAGTTATTGTTAACAAACAAAATGAAGGTGTATCAGTTGCGAGAAACTATGGTGTGAAAATAGCAAAAGGCGAGTACATACAATTTTTGGATGGTGATGACTGGATAGAACCAACAGCTTGTGAAAAAATGTATAAGTTTGCAAAAAAAGAAAACTTAGACATTGTTGTATCCGACTTGTTTTATGACGATGATAATAATAATATAACAGTACGTAAAGAGTTGAATTCTAATCAACGTTTTTTTACAAAGGAAGAATATTTAATCGCACTATTTCAAGACAAAGCTGCTAGAGCAGTTTGGAACAAAATTTTTGTAAAAACACTATTTGATGAGGAAACTTTTCCAAGAGGAGTGGCATATGGAGAAGATTTTGTTGCTACTGTAATCCTAACATCAAAAGCAACTAAGATTGGAAAATATAATGATGCCTTTGTTCATTACATAAAAAACCCATTAAGTACAACTCAAAATCAAGTATCAAAAAAAATATATCATTTATTCAATGTCTTTCATCATATTGAAACTTACTTTCAGAGAAATGATCATTATCAAACCTATTACGATGAGATAGAGAAAAGTAAACAAAAAATAGTGTACAGATTTTTAAAGCAAGAACCGTTCTTTGGCGACGAAAACTATGAAAAAGGAATTGAAAAGACTTTAGAATATTTCAAGAGTAAACCGAAAATATATAAAAACTTGAACTTTTCAAGACGATTAAAAATGGCCTTTTTGACAAAGTTTCCAAATAGAAAAAATATTGTCAGGATGATCAAATTTCATAATAAACAACATCTCTAATCTTTTTTTTGAAAATTTTTACCATTTTATCCAACTCAAATAATTTATTGTAATGGATTAACACTTTTACTTTAATTCGCTATAATCACGATATATTAACTCCTCTATCTATTCTTAAGGATACAATCGTGATAGGAATCGTCGATTACAATATGGGCAATCTCGCCTCGGTCATCAATGCGTTTAAAAGTGTGGGTGCCGAGATCGAAGTACAGAGTGATCCTGCCAAACTGGATCAGTATGAGAAGCTTATCCTTCCGGGTGTCGGTGCATTCGGTGATGCGATGGAGCACCTCAGTCGCAACGGTATGGATGAAGCGGTCAAAGCGTTTGCGGCTTCAGGCAAACCGTTGATGGGGATCTGCCTGGGAATGCAGCTGCTCTTTGAAAGCTCTGAAGAGTTCGGCCCCAATGAAGGGCTCGGACTGATCCCGGGAAAGGTCGTGGCTTTCGATGAAGCAGCCTTTGACCTCCCGCATAAGGTACCGCACATGGGCTGGAATGAACTCTTTGTACAAAAAGAGACACCGATATTTGCAGGGCTTCCAAAGGAGTTCTACCTCTACTTCGTGCACTCCTACCATGCCGTATGCGATGACAAGTATGCGATCGGCAAGACGCACTACGGATATCCCTTCGTCTCAGCCGTACAGAACGGCAATATCTACGGCATCCAGCCGCACCCCGAAAAGAGCCATGAAAACGGCCTGAAAATCATAGAAAACTTCGTCAAGCTATAAGGAAATACCATGAACTATTCACTATTCACTATTCACTATTCACTGGAGCAAAGCGACTTGCACTCTTCACTCATTTTTACTCATAAGGAGCAAAAATGACCATACTCCCGGCGATCGACCTCAAAGACGGCAAGGCGGTAAGACTCAGCAAAGGGCTGATGGACTCCGCAAAGATCTACTCCGACGAGCCCTGGCAGGTGGCAAAACGATTTGAAGCGCTTGGCAGCGAGTGGGTACATCTTGTGGACCTCAACGGTGCCTTTGCAGGAAAGCCGGAGAACCTCGAACAGATCAAAAAGATCCGTGAGCACTGCAACCTCAAGCTTGAGCTAGGCGGCGGTATCCGTGACGAAGAGACGATCAAAATGTACCTGGATCTCGGGATTGACAGGCTGATCCTCGGATCAATAGCCGTCAAAGACCCGGCATTTGTCAAGGAGATGGCGGCAAAGTACCCCATCGTTGTCGGTATCGACGCGATCGACGGGATGGTCGCCGTAGAAGGATGGGGAGAAGTCAGCGACATGAAAGCGACTGACCTTGCGCGCGAATTTGCCAATGCCGGTGTTGAGGCGATCATCTGTACCGATGTCGGACGCGACGGGATGATGACAGGGGTCAATATCGACTTCACACTGGCGATCAAAGAGGCTTCGGGAGTGGAGACGATCGCAAGCGGCGGGTTAAAAGACATGGAGGATATCAAGGCGCTTATCGAAGCGGGGATCGACGGCACCATCGTCGGAAAAGCGTTCTATGAAGGCACGCTTGACCTGGAAGAAGCATTTAAGGCTGTAAAGGACGCAAATTGAAAAAAACCTATCATGAACTGACGATCACACTCGAGGATGATTATGTAGAGCTGATCGCGGATGTGATCGCCAACCTGATTGATGATGCAGTAGAGCTGGGAACGGGAACGATCATAGTACGTTCCGAAAATGATTTAACTTCGGTTAAAGATGCTTTGGCAGCATTCGAAGGCATCGAGATGACCTTTAGCCTGGAAGAGAAAGAGAACAAAGACTGGATCAAGGCCTACCAGGATTCGATAGAGCCGATCGAGGCCGGGAAGTTCTACATCTTTCCCAGCTGGTATGAACCCAAAGAGGGACTGATCAATATCAAGATCGATCCGGCACTGGCTTTCGGTTCGGGGCACCACGCGACGACATTCTCCTGTCTTCGGGCGATCTCCGAATACGTGAAAGCCGGAGACAGCGTCATCGATGTGGGGTGCGGATCAGGGATATTGGGCCTTGCGGCAAAAAAACTCGGCGCAACGGTAGCGCTGTGCGACACAGACCCCGTCTCTGTCAAAAGTACTCAGGAGAACTTTGCCTTAAATAATGAGAGATATGATAAACTCTGGGAAGGTTCGGTCAATAAAGCTGAGAGCAGCTATGATGTGGTGATCGCAAATATCATTGCCGATGTGCTCAAGTTTATCGCCAGAGACCTCAAAAAAGCGACCAAAGAGAACGGATATTTGATTCTATCAGGTATTTTGGACAAAAAAGAGAAAAATCTTCTTGGTTCATTCCAGGAACTGACATTAATCGAACGAATAGAAAAAGATGAGTGGGTAACCCTAGTCTATAAGAAGGAAACGAATGGCTAATCCAAATCAAAATAACGATAACAACAAGAACAACAATTTTTTCAACAACAACCCCCTTCTGGCATTTGCAATCTTCTCCATCGTGGTGATCATGATCTTCAAGGTGATGGTCGGCGACGGCGGAGGCGAAGGGCTGGGGAATGTTCTTGGAGATCAGCAAGTCACACAGAACAAGCGCGTCACCTACTCCGAGATCAAAAAGCAGATCAAAGAGGGCAATGTGGAGAGTGTAAAGATCGCCTCAAGCACGATCGAAGCGATAGTCACAAACCCAAACGGTGTAAAAACACGATACAGTGCGAGCAATGTACCGGCTTTGGACAGAGAACTGATCCCGCTGCTTGAAGAGAGAGGGATCAGATACGAAGGTGTGATCGGGAACGGTTTCTTTGCCGAAATGTTCAGCATGTTGCTGCCGATCATCATCTTCTTTGCCATCTGGATATTTCTGGCTCGGAGAATGTCCAAAGGAATGGGCGGAGGGATCCTGGGTGCCGGCAAAGCGGACAAACTGATCAACTCCGAAAAGCCAAATACCAAATTTGATGATGTGCAGGGGGTTGAAGAGGCAAAAGATGAAGTCAAAGAGATCGTTGACTTTCTTAAATACCCTGAGCGCTATATGGAGCTTGGAGCGAAGATTCCAAAAGGGGTACTTCTGGTGGGACCTCCGGGTACAGGGAAAACGCTTCTGGCAAAAGCGGTTGCAGGTGAAGCCGAAGTACCCTTCTTCTCTGTCAGCGGATCGGCATTTATCGAGATGTTCGTAGGTGTGGGTGCGAGCCGTGTACGTGACCTCTTCGCACAGGCAAAAAAGGAAGCTCCTTCGATTATCTTTATCGATGAGATCGATGCGATCGGTAAATCGCGTGCAAGCGGCGGACAGATGGGCGGAAACGATGAGCGCGAGCAGACCCTCAACCAGCTCCTTGCAGAAATGGATGGATTTGGTACGGATACACCTGTCATTGTACTGGCTGCCACCAACAGACCTGAAACACTCGATGCGGCGCTATTGCGTGCAGGACGTTTTGACAGACAGGTGCTAGTGGATAAACCGGATTATGAAGGGCGTCTGGCGATCCTGAAAGTCCACTCAAAAGATGTAAAGCTTTCACACGGTGTTGACCTGGAAGTGGTAGCAAAACAGACAGCAGGATTGGCCGGTGCGGATCTGGCAAACATCATCAATGAAGCTGCTCTGCTTGCAGGACGCGGGAACAAGAAGAAGATCGAGCAGTCTGATCTGCTTGAAGCAATCGAAAGGGCTTTTGTCGGTCTTGAAAAGAAAAACAGAAAAGTCTCTGACATGGAGAAGAAGATCGTTGCCTACCATGAAAGCGGCCATGCGCTCATGGCGGAACTTACAAAAGGTGCAACACGTGTCACCAAAGTGTCGATCATTCCAAGAGGACTTGGTGCGCTCGGGTATACGCTTCACCTTCCAAGCGAAGAGGACAGGTTCCTTAAGCAAAAGCATGAACTGCTTGCAGAGATCGATGTACTCCTTGGGGGACGTGCAGCCGAAGAGGTATTCATCGGCGAGATCAGTACAGGTGCAGGCAATGACCTTGACCGTGCCACAGCGATCATCAAAGATATGATCACCGTCTACGGTATGAGTGATGTTGCGGGTCTGATGGTACTCAAGAGAAGCCAACACAGTTTTCTCGGCGGAGCGGGTGCTATCACTGAGTACAGTGAGAAGATGTCCGAGGCGATCGATACACATATCAAAGCCACACTTGAAGAGCATTACCAATATGTCAAGCAGACCCTTCGTGACTATCATGGTGCGATAGAGAAAATGGCTGCCGAACTGCTGGAGGTAGAGGTGATCGAAGGAACGACAGTCCAGAAGATCATCGATGAGTATGAAAAAGAGCACAACATGCCAAGCCGCCTTGCACATAAACCAAAGAGTGAAGAAAAAAACTCACAGGAGAGTGCATCGGAACAAGATGACGAGGGTACGGAAAAGTAAAGGATAAAAACTATCCTTGACTTTCCTCGTCAAAATCATTATAATTTTAAAAAAATCAAAGGAGAGTATGATGAAAACAATCATCAATAAAAATAAAATTATCAAACAAGATAGTACTCTCCTGCTGCTCTCACTCTAATTTTTCCCACAACAATATTCTATTTTAGCGTTTCTAATTAACCGTAAATTCGGTAGAATTAGACAGTTTTACTTTCAGTCATCCTGAGTTAGTTTCAGGATCTCATTGACTGGTCATCCAGAGAGATTCCGGATCAGGTCCGGAATGACAAAGATGAAAGTGCTTTAAGTATCCCAAGGTAATAAAATGAGTAAAGAAATAATAAAAATATTTGACACCACATTGAGAGACGGCGAGCAAAGCCCCGGCGCGTCGATGAACACAGAAGAGAAGATCCAGATTGCTGCACAGTTGGAGCGTTTGGGTGTAGATATCATAGAAGCGGGATTTGCAGCGGCAAGTCCGGGAGACTTCGATGCCGTCAGCAAGATCGCACAGCGTGTACAGAACTCCACGATCTGTTCTTTGGCGCGTGCTATAGATGCCGACATCAAAGCGGCCGGTGAAGCAGTCGCAGCAGCCAAGATGAAGCGTATCCATACCTTTATCGCAACCAGCCAGATCCATATGGAGTACAAGCTTAAGATGAAACCCGATGAAGTGATCCGGCGTGCAGTCAGAGCGGTGGAATATGCCAGAGAGTTTGTCGAGGATGTGGAGTTCAGCTGTGAGGATGCGGGACGTTCTGATATCGGATTTATGAAAGAGATCACCGATGCCGTGATAGAAGCCGGCGCAAGCACGATCAACTTGCCGGATACGGTAGGCTTCAGGCTTCCCAGCGAGATTGGTGCGATGGTCAAAGAGATGAGCGAATATACCAGAGGGCGTGCCATCATCTCCGTACACAACCACAACGACTTGGGGTTGGGTGTGGCAAACTCGCTTGAAGCGATAATGAACGGGGCAAGACAGGTGGAGTGTACCATCAACGGTTTGGGAGAGAGAGCGGGAAATGCCGCACTTGAAGAGATCGTCATGGCGATCAAAACACGCCAGGATATCTTCCATGGCTTTGATACCAATATCAATACCAAAGAGATCTACCCGACCAGCCGCCTGATCGCCAATATTACCGGTATCGAACCGCAGCCCAACAAGGCGATCGTCGGTAAAAATGCCTTCGCACACGAAAGCGGTATCCACCAGGATGGTGTATTGAAGCACAAAGAGACCTATGAGATCATCCGTCCCGAAGATATCGGTTTGGATATGGAAGATACCCTGGTGTTGGGTAAACACTCAGGCCGTGCAGCGTTCAAAGACAAATTGGCAAAACTTGGCTTTACCTTGAACGATGATGAGCTTAACAGCGCCTTTGAACGTTTCAAAGAGTTGGCGGACAAGAAAAAAGATATCTATGATGATGATATCCGTGCCTTGGTCACCTCAGAGATGACGACGATCGAAAAGGCGTACGAATTGGTTGCAATGCAGCTTATGGACTCTACCGGAGGCGTTCCGAGTGCTGCGGTGACGATCAGACATAACGGTGAAGATACCACCGATGCGGGGATCGGTGACGGGACCATCGATGCGGTATTTAAGACCATTGACCGTATCACAGGTTACCAGGGACAACTTTTAGACTATAAAGTGAAGTCTGTCTCTGAAGGGAAAGATGCTTTGGCCAATGTCACGGTAAAAGTCACCTTCAATGCAAATGAACCGGCGATCATCGGTCACGGTTTGAGCCTCGATACGATGCTTGCCAGTGCAAGAGCCTATATCGGAGCACTGAACAGTTATTTGAGTATGGAAGGGAAGTTGAAGATACGCCATACAGACAGCACCGAGACGATCTAACACGTCATTCCGGACCACGATCCGGAATCTCTCCCTATCCAACAAAATCATTTCAAACTTGAACCGCAATGAGATTCTGAAACGAGTTCAGAGTGACACATTTTCAGAATAAAAGCATTATTTCAAAGTTATTCATACTATGAGCTTCGGGATGAAAGATTGTAAGAGTAGAATGATATGTCTGATTCTACTGTAGTCCTGAACTTGCACCCCAAGGGTATTTCTTTCGGGTATTCAGGATCTACGTATTTCAAAACATTAAAGCTTGTGGATTCCGGATCAAGTCCGGAATGACGGTATTTTCAGAGGGCTCAGTTCCTATTTACTTATTAAACAAGATTACATATACCGCTGCAGTACAGCAGGTATCGTAATGCTTCCATCTTCATTCTGATAGTTCTCCATGATCGCGATCAGTGTACGGCCTACTGCCAGGGATGAACCGTTCAGGGTATGGACGAAGCTGTTCTTCTTGCCGTCTTTGAAACGGATCTTTGCGCGTCTTGCCTGGAAATCCCTGGTGTTGGAGATAGATGAGATCTCGCGGTATTTGTTCTGCCCCGGAAGCCAGACCTCAAGGTCGATAGTTTTCGCAGCCGAGAAGCCTAGATCGCCGCCGCAGAGCTCTACAACCCTGTGCGGCAATCCGAGGGTAGTCAGCATATCCGAAGCATTCTGTACCATCATCTCGAACACTTCGTCACTCTTCTCAGGATGTGCGATCGCCACCATCTCCACTTTGTCAAACTGGTGCTGGCGAATCATACCGCGGGTATCGCGCCCTGCACTCCCTGCTTCCTTTCTGAAACACGGCGTATAGCCTGTCATCAGCACCGGCAACTCCTTCTCGGAGAGTATCTCGTCATGATACATATTGGTCAGCGGTACCTCTGCGGTCGGGATAAGGTAGAGCGCTTCATCTTCTATCTTGAAAAGGTCATCCCCGAACTTTGGAAGCTGGCCGGTACCCTGGAGCATCGCCGCATTGTTCAGAAACGGCACGCAGAGCTCTTCAAAGCCTTTTGCCCTGTTCGTATCCAGGAAGAAGTTGATCAGCGCTCTCTCCAGCCTTGCAGCCTCACCGCGAAGGACAGAGAAACGGCTCTTTGCCAGTTTTACCCCGCGCTCAAAATCGATCCATCCGTTCTTCTCCCCCAGTTCCCAGTGCTCCTTGGGTTCAAAGTCAAAACTTCTGGGCTCCAGCACTTTGCGAAGCTCGACATTTTCCTCTTCATCTTTCCCTTCAGGTACGCTTTCGTCAGGAAAATTTGGAATCGCCAGTGCCACCGTATAGAGCGCTTCCTCAGCCTCCCTTGCACTCTCCTGGAGTTCCGCCATCACCTCTTTATTGGCATCTACCTTTGCCTTCAGTTCGGTAATATCTTTCCCCTCCTGCTTATACTGCCCAAAAAGCTTGGACATACTGTTCTGCTCTGCCCTTGCATTCTCAAAAGCGGCATTTGCCTCTTTCAGCTGAATAAAAAGGGACTGAAGGTTTTCAAGTGTCTCACCCTCTACACCTTTTTTCTGAAGTCTTGCACTCGCCTCGCCAAAGTAGTTTTGGAGATATTTAAGGTCGATCATCATTACACCTATATAAAAGTTATATTGTTAAATGGAATTATAGTAGAAAATTAAAAAAATGGGGTTAATGACCATAAGCTCTTGTCGAGCTTTTGGTCATAAAAATGAGTTAGAACTCTTGCGCTACCATGATATTTTCAATATCAAAGGTACAACTCTCTTGTCCACCCGGAATAGTAATCGTATATGTGACGTACGATCTACCTAAACTTGAATACCCATTGTCACATGTTCTTGCATCATAATCATTACTAGATTTTACATACTGCCAGGAACATGTGCTTCCTGACTCAACAGAATGAGTAAAGTGTGCATTACGATATGCTTCAGGTGCATTTTCATGCCAAATTTCAAATGTCACATTGACATCATCACCTGGTAGTCCTTTAAATGTATGACCATCTGAAGGGACTTGAACGAATCCTGTTCCTCTAAGTGTATGTTTAGTCACCTCACCTACACGTATTTGTTTACCTGTATCTGGCTGGTATCCATCAAGGTTCACCCAGATAAGGGCATCTTTCCCTGTCAAATGATAGTCATATCTATAATCAACTGTTACAGTACCTTCTTCATCCAACTGATAGGTTTCGGAATCTGTTGTACCGATCCACTCGCGTCCATCTTCACGACATAGATCTTGATAGTAGTTATGTCCTACTGCAAAGTATAGGCCATCTCTATTCACACCATAGTACTGATCTTGTAATACCAAAATATTATTGGCACCCCCAAGTTCCATATCCCATTTACCCATCGCTTCATAATTTTTTCTTTCACCGAAAACAACAAGCTTGTCAGTATTATTACCTTCCACATTCACATACTGGAATACATCTGTATTAATCGTATCTGTGAAGGTAGTGGTAGAAGGATCACTATCACCAGCATTGTCTATCTCACCATTAGCATAACCTAGATCAATATCAGACTTACCGTAGAAAAGTCTTTTTGTTTCATTGGTTTCGGTAGAACTAGCTTCACTTCCGTCCACTGCATAACCTACGATTGCTCCCAATGTCACATTAGGTCTGGTATTCACCTTATTGCCATACTCATCTGTCACTGAGATAGCTAAAGTCTCTATGTATTTTGCTCTGGAAGCATCTTGTGATGTACTTACATACGAGATACTGATTGCCGATGGCGGTCCAGAGAAGACTCTTACATTCACAACGGTTGATAGGTTTTGTTCCTCACCATTTGCATCATCAAATGTGATAGACACTTCTAGAGGAACCAATCCTGATTTATCTTTCGAGACTAAAATAAATGCACTGTTGTTTACTGGAATGAGCGATAAAGTATTGACCAGAGTACTACTGTCTGTATCTAAGATCTGTGCTATCGTTGCATTTGTTGTAGTAACAGTAATATTGGTGATATTCTCATCTGTTAACGCTACTTCATTGCCTGATGGATCTTTTGCTTTTAAGAATACATTAAATGTCTTCTCTTTGTCTGGTATACCCATACTGAAGTCATTGCTGGTAATCACGTTGAGTTCATAGTTTCTCGAAACATATGGATTATCCGGAAGAGTATACTCTACTGTCCAATTTTGTTTGTCTTCACTGTTCTCGACATGGTAGAACTTGAAGATACTACCATTATCATCATTACTGATTAGTGCCTGTAAATTGCTCGGACCTGTATAAATAAATGTAGCAATACCTAATTCATTTACATTCACTTCATATGCATCAAATTGCCCTACATCTACACCATCTAGTACTTTTTCCGGAAGTTCAACTTTCACACTACCTTCAGTATACGGTGCAATATCCTTAAAGACTTTCAATGCTAACTCTATTGTCATAGAGTTGCTATTTAGTGTCACAATCCTTTGTTCTAATGGAATAACAACAACTGGCAATGTCGTATCCTCAATATAGCTATCTGTGGTTTCATTAAATATGACTGTAATATTTTCCTCTAAGTGGGTACTCCCCTCATCAAAATGTATCGTCATTGCAAAGGTTGTACCGTTAACCTCACTAAGATCAGCTGGTGCCATATAGGTAAATACTGCATAGCCTAAAGAATCGGTTTGAACGGTATAAGGAGTAATCAGTGTACCGTTACCTTCATCAAATCCATTCATAGTCACCGTTTTCCCCGTTATAGGTGTACCATCGTATAGCAACTGAGCTTTTACATCTCTCTTTTCACTAGCATGATTGATTTCGATATTTGAAATATTAATAAACTCATACTCAGTGGTAGCCATGCTAGAAAAACTAACTGCTACATTCGTATCATGACTGTTCGTTGCATTCGGGATAGAGAAGGTGATATTAAAGTCTGCAACCCCTGCAATGCTTGCCGGTGCCGTATATTCGAACACTACCTGACCATTTGCGTTAGTAATCCCGCTGTATGCATTCAATGTACCGCTTGAAGGATTAAAGAAATGGGCTATGATCTCCTGCCCCTCTACCGGCTGGCTTGTGCTCGTATCATTCAGGAAGAGTGACAGTTCTCTGCTCTCTCCATCTTTTGAAATAACTAAAGTTTCAGGTATTACAGTTAGATTATAAGTATCTGTATTCACTGTAGGTGTAGAGGTAGACGTGAAGTTCACTGCTACATTCGTCTCATGACTGTTCGTTGCATTAGGGATTGAGAAGGTGATATCAAAATCGCTCAGTCCGCTGATACTCTCCGGTGCCGTATAGTTAAATACGACCTGTCCGTTTGCGTTAGTAATTCCGCTGTATATGCTCAGTGTACCTTTTGCAGGATCAAAGAAGTGTGCTATGATCTCCTGTCCCTCTACCGGCTGCATAGTGCTTGTATTATTCAGGTAGAGTGCCAAGGCTCTGCTCTCTCCGTCCTCTGAAATATTCACACTTGCAGGCACTGCTGTAAGGTTATAGTTTGTTGTATCCACGGTCGGTGTAGAAGTCGATGTAAAGTTCACCGCTACATTCGTATCATGACTGTTCGTTGCATTCGGGATCGAGAAGATGATATCAAAGTCTGTAGCCCCTGCTATGCTTGCCGGTGCCGTATATTCGAACACTACCTGTCCGTTTGCGTTAGTAATTCCGCTGTATGCGCTCAATGTACCGCTTGCAGGGTTAAAGAAATGTGCAATGATCTCCTGCCCCTCTACTGGCTGGCTTGTGCTTGTATCTTCAAGGAAGAGTGACACCACTCTGCTCTCTCCATCTTCTGAAATATTGATACTGCCTGGC
This sequence comes from Campylobacterota bacterium, assembly GCA_011048515.1. Taxonomy (GTDB): domain Bacteria; phylum Campylobacterota; class Campylobacteria; order Campylobacterales; family Sulfurovaceae; genus Sulfurovum. The sequence goes on from DSDW01000094.1 coordinate 18,098, forward strand.
ACCGCATGCATATTATAGGTAGCTGTATTCACGGTTGGCGTAGATGTTGATGTGAAATTTACAGTTACATCTCTCTGGAGTCCGGGTGTCCCGTTCAGCACTTCAAACGTGATATTGAAACTGCCTGAGGGGAGTGTCTCGGGTGCCGTATAATTGAATACCACCTGACCGTTGCTGTCCGTTGTCGCAAGATAACTGTTCAGCGTCCCGCTATTTGGATCGAACCATAACGCCCTGATATCCTTGTCAGCTACAGGCTCATGTGTTGCAGTGTTCGCAAGGTAAAGCGAAAGTGCCCTGCTCTCTCCTGCTTCAGAAATATTTACTGTACTCGGTACAGCTAGTAACTCCATCCCCGTTGTATCCACTTCCGGTCCAGCTGACGCAGTAAAGTTCAGAACTATCTCTTTTGGAGTAATACTTGTATTCTCATCAACAAAATAGTCTGCAGTAAGAGTCACACTGCTGCCATATGCGGGAAGTGTCTCCGGAGAGGTATATTCAAATGTAACATATCCGTCAGAGCCTGTTGAAGCCTCGTAAATGGCTATATCTCCATAGGTATTGTCAAATGGTCGAAGTTTTATTGTTTCGCCCACTGCAACATATCCATCTTTTAACAGTTGAACTTTGATTTGATACTTTGTATCTGCTTCGCTGATCGCTAAAGGTGTTGTTGCATTATAAAAGCTATAGCCATCTTCTGGTTGAAGGTCAACACTCCCGCTATAATCAAACATAAAACTTACCTGGCGTGTATCACTCTGGTTTCCACTTGTGATCTTCTGTGTCGCTGTCAACGTGTAGCCAGTCGGTGTACAGTTCGCATCAAATGTTCCTGAGATATAAAGCGTTTCTACTGATCCCTCTCCCCCGTCAAACGATAATTTAATTGCAGGGTTATAAGTAATTGTATTGATCGAACATCCACCCGTTACCTCCAGACTAAAGCTGTTTAGCTCTACAAGATAGGCTTCACCGATCAATTTTTTAAAAGGCAGCGTTAAAGAGAAGTCAGTACCATTCGGCGCCTGCAGAATTTCCTGACCCTCTAGCTCTAAGACATCAGAGAGTACAGCATTCTGTTCTCCGTCCGACTTGCTGTTACTTCCACACCCCGTCAGCGCGACAGAAAACAGAAATGTCAATATGACTAAAATATTTTTCATCATTATAAATCCTTCCCCCTATTAATAAAAGTAGTTAAGTCCTACAACCACACTCTCGACATGGTCTGTATGGGCAGCATCTGTAAAGGAATACCGATACATCACATCGATATCGAAATGCTCTGTCACACCGAAGATAAATCCTGCCTGCCCGCCATAAAGGAATCCGTCCTCATCGATACCTTCAGACTCATAATTCATATACCCGGCATTGATCCCGATAAATGGACGGAAAGAGAATGATTCCGATTCATTGTTGAAGAGGTAGTAATCGAACTGTACAAGCCCTTTTTCATAGTTTTGATCATCATCCGAACTGTCGAAGTAGTCAAACACCAACATCGTTCTCCATTCATCATTTTGGGCACCCAGACGCAAACCAAACTCCGCATCATCCCCTTCATGATCATTGACCAGAAATGTATCTGCCTGGATCTTCGCCGCTCCGACTTCAAAACCAATGAATTTTTTCACTTCAGAAAGTTCTGCTGCTTGCAAAGTACTACCCAATACCAAACATGATAAAGCAACTGCTACCTTTTTCACCATCATCAACTCCTTTTATAATGTAAATGTGCATTACTAACGCAATGACTCTAGCTACAAGAATATCATATTTTTATATTTTTTAAGATTAAGTGAGCATTTTTTTTATATAAAATTGTTATAGAGCTGGATAGGCATATCAAAAATGGTATGACACAAATCGGGCATTGTCATCATTTCGCTATGGAAACCGCTTGAGTGTAAAGAAACAGACTGGATCCATCTTTTGAATGGGTGATAGATAATTAAAAAATAGTATTGAAGAAAAAGTGGTGTAAGAATAGAAAATTTTGATTAATTTGGATGGTGTCAAGAGAGGGACTTGAACCCTCGACCTCCGGCTTATGAGACCAGCGCTCTAACCAGCTGAGCTACCTTGACATCTTTGTTGGAGGTCGAAATTATAGCCATGGTTTACTTAAGAAAACTTTAAATAAATTAAATGTTTAACAGTTTTTCAACTTTTTCATAGTCAAACCCGCAAACCCACTGTGAACCAATGAGATAGACCGGTACGCCGCGACATCCGTGTTTCTGGCAGTCCCTTGCAGCTTTTTGATCTTTTGTGATATCGATTGTTTTAAATGTAATGCCGTTATCTCTAAGATGCTTCTTTGCCGTGGTACACCATTTACAGGTCGGGGTTGTGAAGAGTATCACTTTTTTCTGTTTTGGTTGCATCATTGCTCCTCATTTTTTATACTAAATATAGCACTTGAAAGCTTAAATTACTATAACTCTATCAATATATTTTAGTCAATACGACTAAACCCTATTGACAATCACAGATTTTTTTTGTAAAATCGCTACAAAATAACTATTAAGTAAGGAGTCATAATGAATTTTAAACCACTTGGTGAAAGAATACTTGTAGAACGCATAGAAGAGGCGTCTACGACATCATCAGGGATCATTATTCCTGACAATGCAAAAGATAAACCTTCTCAAGGCAAGGTGATCGCTGTAGGCAGCGAAGTAGAAGAGGTGAAGGTAGGAGATACGATTGTATTTGGTAAATACGCAGGCAGTGAGATCACGATTGATCACACTGAATATCTGATCATGGAACAATCGGACGCATTGGGTATATTGTCATAATTCCGGCTCAATACACACAATAAAATTTCTTACATATAAAGGATAAAACAATGGCTAAAGAGATATTTTTTTCAGATAAAGCAAGAAATGGACTTTATGAAGGCGTAAGCAAGCTTGCAGATGCAGTGAAAGTGACTATGGGGCCAAGAGGTCGCAATGTACTGATCCAAAAAAGCTATGGAGCACCGCATATCACAAAAGACGGTGTCTCCGTCGCAAGGGAAATCGAACTGAGCGACCCTCTTCAGAACATGGGTGCCCAACTGGTCAAAGAGGTAGCAAGTAATACAGCCGATGAAGCAGGTGACGGTACAACCACTGCTACGGTATTGGCGCACTCTATCTTTAAAGAAGGGCTACGCAACATCACAGCCGGTGCCAACCCGATCGAAGTCAAAAGAGGGATGGACAAAGCAAGTGCGGCGATCATCGAAGAGCTGAAAAAGATCTCTAAAGAGGTCAAAGACAAAAAAGAGATCGCACAGGTAGCAACGATCTCTGCAAACTCTGACAGAAGTATCGGTGATCTGATCGCTGAAGCAATGGACAGAGTAGGAAAAGACGGTGTGATTACCGTTGAAGAGGCGAAAGGGATCGAAGATGAACTGGAAGTGGTTGAAGGTATGCAGTTTGACAGAGGATATCTCTCACCGTACTTCGTCACGAATTCAGAGAAGATGACATGTGAACTTGAAAATCCGCTGCTTCTTATCACTGATTCGAAAGTGACATCATTAAAAGATCTCATCCCTGTTCTTGAGCAGGTACAACAAACGGGCAAACCGCTTCTTATCATTGCAGATGATGTAGAGGGTGAAGCGCTTGCGACATTGGTACTCAACCGTCTCAAGGGTGTACTCAACATCGCTGCAGTCAAAGCGCCTGGATTTGGCGACAGAAAGAAAGAGATGCTCAAAGACATCGCTATCCTGACAGGCGGTACAGTGATCACCGAAGAGCTCGGACTCAGCCTTGACAAGGCAACTTTGGCTGAACTCGGACAGGCGGGAAGAATAGTGATCGACAAAGACAATACCGTTATCGTGGATGGCAAAGGCGACAAAGCCGCTGTTGAAGCAAGAGTAGGTGAGATCAAAATCCAGATCGGCAATACAACAAGTGAGTATGACAAAGAAAAACTCCAGGAGAGACTTGCAAAACTCTCAGGCGGAGTAGCGGTGATCAAGGTAGGCGCTGCAACCGAAACCGAAATGAAAGAGAAAAAAGACAGAGTCGATGATGCGCTTTCTGCAACCAAAGCAGCAGTGGATGAGGGTATCGTTATCGGTGGCGGTGCCGCGCTGATCAAAGCTGCCAAAGCAGTGAAGCTTGACCTCTGTGCCGATGAAGAGGTGGGTGCGCAGATCATCCTCAGGGCGGTATATGCTCCGCTCAAACAGATCGCAAGCAATGCAGGTTTTGATGCAGGAGTAGTTGCAGACAAGATTGCAAATACAGAAGATCCTCATTTAGGATTTAACGCTGCGACAGGCGAATATGTAAACATGCTTGAAGCAGGGATCATCGATCCGTTGAAAGTAGAGCGTGTAGCACTTCAAAATGCAACTTCGGTAGCAAGCCTGCTCCTTACTACCGAAGCAACGATCTCAGATAAAAAAGAGGACCCAACGTCAATGCCTGATATGCCGCAGATGCCGGGAATGCCGGGTATGATGTAATCGTTTTTCGTTTTACACTACTACCGTACTCCATCTGGAGTACGGCTTCTTTTTGCTAGCCATTTTATCCCTACAAACATTTCTACTTCCCTTAATGACCTTTCCCCTATCAAAGCAGCAATGCTGATAAACCATTCATTACATTGCAATAAAAACACAAAAGATAGATATATTCCGGAAAAGTATGGTACCCATTCAAATCATACTGCACCCCAATAAGATTCCGGATCAACGCCGGGGTAACGGCAAGAACAAGCTTTATCGAATCTATCGCAAAAGCTTTTGAAACTCAAATGAAGGCAAGGGTTTTGAAAAGTGGTAGCCTTGGAGATAATCACAGCCATAGGAGGCCATAAGGTCTACAACCTGTTGATTTTCTACACCTTCAACAACTACCTGCATCTCCAGATTATGGGCAAGTTCAATCACACCCTGTACAATTCTCTGATCCTCATGCTTGACAAGGATATGCTCCATAAACGATCTGTCGATCTTCAGGACATCTGCCGGGAACTTTTTAATATAGGAAAAAGAAGTATACCCTGTACCAAAATCATCCAGAGCGATACGTACTCCCAGTTTGTGAAGTTTGTGGAACTCATTGAGTGTACTTTTTTCACTCTCCATCGCTTTCCCTTCTGTGACCTCAAAGGTGATGAACTTCGGATCTATTTGGCTCTCTGCCAACTTTCTCTCTACTTGATCAAAAAAGTTTCCGTTCTCTATCTCTACCATCGAAACATTGATTGATACAGGAATTTGTTTGAACTTGAAGATCTCCCAGCGTTTTTGCTGTTTCAGTACCTCGTTGAGGATATATTTTCCTACTTCGATAATAAAACCTGTTTTTTCCATGATAGGGATAAATGCATCGGGCGGTATCAGACCATGTACAGGATGGATCCATCTGATCAGCGCTTCTGCAGAAACAACCTCTTGGGTCTTCGCATCCATGAGCGGCTGATAATAAAGCTCGAACTCATTATTTTCAAGTGCCAGGTGCATCTCATTATAGAGCGTCAACTCATCAAAGACAAATCTCGCCTGTTCGGGCATAAAGATATGTACCTGGCCATGTCCCTGGGACTGCGCTTCACTCAGAGCTTTGTAGGCATTGTCAAGCAGGTTTCGCGTATTCCCGCTGTCGGGATAGATACTGACACCTACCGATGCAGTCAAATACATCCTGACATCCTGCATTTTATAGAACTTTTTCAATTCCGTCTGCAGCTCTTCTACAAAGTTCAATGCAACCTGCGGATCTGCTACATCCGTCATCACAAGCAAAAATTCATTGGAATACATATGGTAGACGCTGAACGCATATTTTTCCGACCTGGAAACAAGATAGTTTGCAAGCTTGATAATGATCTTTGTGGATTGTTCATATCCCAACAGCGATCTGAGTTTAAGGAAGTTGTCTATCTCTACCGCAATGAACACGATCTTCCCCTTGATCAAATGGGTTTTTGCAAAGAGGAGATTTAGATCTTCAAGTGCCTGATTTTGATTGGGGAGTTTCGTCACATTATGATGATGCTCCAATACTTTGCACTTTTCTTCATAACGCAGATCCTGAAGCGTGACAATATACTTCCATTCATCGCCCATCTGGGTGTTTTTGATGATATGCATATTGGCAGGTATTGTACCTTTCTCCTGGATTCTGAGTTGCGTACGCTCTAAACTGTACAATTTCTTTTCAGATCTCACCAGCTCACTATCGATCAACTCACCCAGTCTCAACCACTTCTTTTTCACTTTTATTTTCATCGACTGACAAATCTGTTCAGAGGTAAAATGAGGTTTTACACCCAACAGCTTGATCATTAAAGAATTTAGATAAACCACGTGGTAAGAAGAAGAGAGAACCAACACAGATTCATCCGAACTGTCAAGCACTTTTTCCAACAGTTCTCTGGACGAACCTGCTGCGGCAAGCGGTTTTTGCTGTAAACGTTTCATGAAAAAATAGAGCAGCACAAACAGTAAAATAGATATCCCCACTAACAATAGAGGATCCAGATTCGTCAACACTTCTGCAATATTGTTTTTAAGCTCTTCTAAATTCAACGGCATAACCTTTTGGATAGATATCTTGCTTCGATATCATTGATCTGCTTCCCCTGTTTTCATCATAAACGTATATCATTTTAAAATGATGAGACTTAATACTATCTGTTTTCTACTTAAATTCTATGTCGTAGATATCACGTTATCTTCAGTTCTTTCTTTTTGAGGCAGAGTGCTTCAACTCTGGCAGTTTGATCTTCAAGGATAAACTGTCGATCCTCTTCTAATCTGTCCAATGAAATGGCTCTCCCCTGATAGGAGACCTGGGCCCAGCCTTTTTTGTACTGTTTTTTGGGATCGGTCATCTCAAACCTTTTTGCCAGATATCCCAAGAGTTCAATTTTATGCTGCAGCACAAATGTTATATTTTGAGAAAAGTTTTTTTCTATTTCAGGGAGAAAAGAGCACTTCTTTTCAAAAGTACGGTTCACTGCTCTTTGGTATTCATTTTTGAGCTCTTCGTATCTCCTGCTGATCTCTTCAAGTCTCCTTGCCGGAGAGGAGCGCAATATCAGTTCATTGTGGTGCGCCAACACTTTTTCTTTCTGTATGATTTTTTCCTGCCATACATATCTCATACGCTCCTGCAGTTCGCCCAAAGCATACAATACTTCCTGTACATCGGGAAGTATCATCTCCATAGCGGCACTGGGTGTCGGTGCACGCAGATCTGCTACAAAATCCGAGATCATCACATCCACTTCATGACCCACGGCGCTTACCACCGGAGTCTGCATGGCATGAATCGCATCTGCAACAATCTCTTCATTGAATGCCCAGAGATCTTCCGTGCTTCCGCCTCCACGTCCTACCACAACCACGTCTGCTTCCAGCCTGTCCGCATAGGCAAGCGCTCTTGCGATCTGCGGCGCTGCATTCTCCCCCTGGACCAGCGTATCTACGATCACAACCTCAAGCAGTGGCCATCGTTTTTGCATGATCTTCAGCATATCATGCAGAGCCGCACTCTCTTTGGCGGTCACCAACGCAAGTTTTTGGATGATTTTCGGGATCGCTTTTTTGCGTGAGGCGTCAAAATATCCTTTGGCTTTGAGCTTCTCTTTGAGTTGTTCATATGCCAGTGCCAGTGCTCCCTGCCCGTATGGTTCTATCTTTACGGCATAAAACTGATATTCGCCTCGAGGGGTGTAAACACCGATCGACCCTTCTATCACGATATGCATCCCCTGCTCCAGACGGAACTTCATCTTCGCCGCATTGGAACGCCACATCACGCACCTGATAGAGGATTCACTGTCTTTGATAGCAAAATAGACATGGCCGGAGGTATGATAGGTTACCGAAGAGACTTCCCCCTCGACCAGGATATGCATAAAGGTTGCTTCCAGAAGAGATTTGATCTTGGTATTGAGGGAGGAGACGCTCATCATAGGCTGCGACATAGGGTCTCCTTGATTGATTAAACTTTTTGAGCAACGAGAAGTGTTGAGATACCCATGGAGAAAGACTTCACGTATTTCATCTCAAATCCGGCCTCTCTGAGCTCGTTCTCAAGCATCTCGGTCGTTAAAAACTCTTCGATGGAGTCAGGAAGATACTTATAGGCTTCGTAATTTTTGGAGATCATTCCCCCTACTCGCGGCAGTACTTTCTTCATCCCGAAATCAACAACCTTGTTGACAATACCGCTTCTGTCCTGCTTGGTAAACTCAAGGATCACTACCATACCTCCCGGTTTCAGTGCACGATAAAACTCCTGCAGGGCCTCTACCCTGTCCACAACGTTACGTATACCGTAAGAGATCGAGATGATATCAGTACTCTCGTTCTCTATCGGAAGCTCCTGCGCCTTCCCTTCGATAAAGGTTGCAAAATCCACCTTCTCTTTGGCTACATTCAACATCCCCACAGAAGGGTCTATGCCTACAAAATTCTCTACAGCTATCCCACGTTGTTTGGCGATATCTCTCCAGAAGAGCAGCAGGTCACCCGTACCTGTAGCAACGTCTGTGATCTGCGTCAATGTATCTTTGCCAAGTATTTCATAGGCTTTGTTGCACCCTTTTTTTCTCCACTGCTTGTCGATACCGAAACTCAGTACCCTGTTTGCCAGATCGTACGTTGATGCGATATCATCGAACATACTGACGATCTTTTCCTGCTTTTCCTCTTTATTGGTCAGTTTTTCAATACCCAATTTTTTTACTCCATATCATCATATCTACATCCATGCTTTCGGTATGCAAAAATTCTAAATTTATATCGATATTATAGGATAAAGCGTTTGTAGAGAGCTTAGGCGTCTGATAGATCAACAGCCAGTCGATCTGTTTTTGCAGTGCATGAAGCATCCCTTCACCACCCTCAACCAACACAAAAGAAGGCCGCTCAAGAAAAGAGAGATCATCGGTGATCTCTATCTCTCTCTCCTCCACTTTAAAAAGAGGGATCTCTCTGTCAAAATCCTTCATATGTGAATAGATCCGTACATCCGGTGCTCTGCCCCCTGAAAAACGGCAATCCAGTGTCGGCCTGTCCTCTCTCACTGTGTTGCCTCCTATCAGAAGCACATCACACACTTCCCGGAGACTATGGACATGTTCCAAAGAGGCTTTTGAGCTCAGATACCCACCGCCGATCCGTCCATTGGATGTCTGTGCCAGTTTGAAGAGAACAAACGCCCGTCTTTGCCAGATCTTAAAAGGCTCAAGAAGCCTCTCTGCTTTTTCATGCAAAACACCAAATGTAACATTCTCAAGCAGATCCATGCCACCGTCATGTCCCTTGATCGGATCAGATGTGGCGATCACTGTTCTTTGCAGCTGCAATTTTGAAATAAGGGAAGCACAGGAAGGTGTTTTGCCCTGATGCGAACATGGCTCCAGGGTTACATAGATGGTACACGCTGCAAAGAAGTTCGGAGGAAGTTTCAGCAGAAAATCGTGTGATATTTGGGCATCTTTTGGATCGAACCCGACCTTTTGCCCGCTTTTTGTTTCGTAGGCGCTGATCAGCGCCAACACTTCTGCATGCGATGTTCCTGATTTTTGGTGCGCTGAGATACTGAGAAGTCTGCCCTTCTCCACCACTACGGCACCTACCGCAGGATTTGGGTAAGTAAGGCCCTGGTATTTCCACGCTTCATCAAGCGCAAGCTGCATATAGAATTCATCAAACTTCATATATGCCACTTAACCTTCAATTACCACTCAAAGTAGGTTTTTACGGTTCCCAGCTGATCATAGCGATAGGATTCGTCACCGTCCTTCGTTGTTACCATGATCCCTTCATCATCTGCACTTTTAAGCACACCTTTGAGCTTCTCCCCGCCCAATATCTTGATCTTCACTTTCTCACCAATGGCATTTTGAAAATGGCTTGGTTTTGTCAGTTTGCGTTCGATACCCGGAGAACTTACCTCTAAACGGTATTTACCGCTTACCGGCGGATGTACATCCAAAAAAGGAGAGAGTTCATTGGAGATATCTGCACATAGATCCAGTGTTACCCCGCCTGTTTTGGTGATAAGTACACGGTAGATCGCCTCATCAAATTCGGTAACTGTCTCTATGCCGTAGAGTGAGGCACCGTTGGCCTCTACGATCTTTGCGATCTGATCTTCACTTTTACTCATCACTCTCACCTTTTTTCTTACTGATCTGCTCGAATAGCTCTTCCATACGCTGCTGTTTCTCCAGCTGTTCATCAAACTCAAAGGTAAGACGGGGTGACTTAAACCAGCCTTCACTTTGTTTGCAATGGTTCTGTATATAACCAGATACACTGCGTAACTGCCGAAGCGCTTCATTCTGTTCTTTTTCGGTCAAAAACGATTTGTCCAGATAGACTTTCGCATCGCTCCGCCCTTTTGAACAGACCACTTCTGTCACAAGCAGTGAGTTGATGCGTTCATCATCGAGCGTAGCCAAAGCCTCAGGGATGACCTCCTTGAGGACTGATTCTACACGGTGGCGTTTGATCTCTTCCTGGGTCATTACAGTACTGCCTGTTCCTCAACATTTTTGAAGGTCTCGATCACATCACCCTCTTTAAGGTCATTATAGTTTTCAAGCATGATACCACACTCATATCCACTTTTAACCTCTCTTGCATCTTCGCTGAAACGTTTAAGTGAAGCGATCTTGCTTTCATAGATAACAACACCGTCACGGATAAGCCTTGCTTTGCTTCCTCTAGTGATCACACCGTCACTTACCTTACATCCGGCAATTGTACCGATTTTACCGACCACAAATGTTTCACGTACTTCAGCCTGTCCTGTCACCTCTTCAGAGATCACTGGACTCATCATACCGCCAAGCAATGCTCTCACATCATCGATCAGGTCATAGATGATCGAGTAGGACTTGATCTCTACACCAAGCTCTTTGGCCTTCTTCTTCACTGCACCGGTAGGACGCACATTGAAGCCCAGGATCACCGAATGTTCAGAAGCATCCGCAAGTGTCACATCGCTCTCCGTAACCCCACCGACACCTTCATGGATGATATTGACTTTAACCTCTTCGTTTTTAAGCTTGTCGAGACTTCCTTTGATCGCTTCAAGAGAACCTTGTACATCTGCTTTGATCACAATCGGCAATGATTTGAGCTTACCTTCCGCAATGAGTTCAGAGAGATCATCAAGAGAAGCTTTCGTACTCTTGGAGAGTTGTTTCTCCCTTTCGTACTCCGCTCGCTTCTCTGCCAGCTCTCTCACCTCTTTTTCACTCTCCATCACGATCAGTGTATCACCGGCACCCGGTACTTCATTCAGACCTACGATCGCTGCAGGTGTACTTGGTCCGATCTCCTTCACGCTTGTTCCATCGTCAAGCCTGATCGCTTTGATACGTCCGTATGTTTTCCCTGCGATCGCATTGTCACCTACTCTCAGCGTACCGTTTTTGATGATCACATTGGCAACCGGTCCAAATCCTTTTTCCAGTGAACTCTCTACAACCACTGCTTTCGCCTGACGCGTAGGATCAGCTTCCAGTTCCATCACTTCGGCTTGAAGCAGGATCGTCTCAAGCAGATCGTCGATCCCCATACCGGTATGAGCCGATACAGGGACAAATTCATACTCTCCGCCCCAATCGATCGGTGTAATTCCCATTTCTGAAAGCTGTGCTTTCACATTGTCGGGGTTTGCCGTCTCTTTGTCCATCTTGTTGACAGCAATGACCATTGGTACACCCGCTGCTTTGGTATGGGAGATCGCCTCTCTGGTCTGAGGCATCACCCCGTCATCTGCGGCAACCACGATAATGACGATATCTGTCGCCTGCGCACCGCGTGAACGCATCTCCGTAAAGGCTTCGTGGCCCGGTGTATCCACAAAAGTGATCTTTTTGCCGTTTTTTTCCACCTGGTAAGCGCCCACGTGTTGTGTGATACCACCGGCTTCTTTATCTGCAACTTTTGCCGAACGGATTTTATCAAGCAGTGAAGTCTTACCGTGGTCAACGTGCCCCATGATCGTAATCACCGGCGGTCTCTCCTCAAGATGCTCATCTTCTATCGCATCATATGCTGCTACGTAATCAAGTTCGTCAAGCGGGTTCATCGTACTTACTTCTACGCCGAACTCCTCTGCCAGGATCTCGATCTCATCTTTGGAGAGAAAGTCATTTTTTGTTACCATCATACCCAGCGCGAAGAGCACCTTAACCACATCGCCTACAGACCTGTTCACTTTCTCTGCAAACTCATATACCCTTACATTTTCAGGGATCTCTACTGAGGTTACGACTTCTGTACTTGCCTCTTTGACATACTTCTTGCGTTTACCTCCACGTTTAAGTGAGCGCTGCTGCTGAGGACGGAATGCCTGTTTGGTCTTGCCGCCCAACACACCTGCATTCTCACGCTTTTTAGCCTCTTCTTTACGCTTCTGCTCCTGTCTTTGCATCTCTTCGTAAATATTTTTGTCAGAGAAGTCCAGCAGGACAACCTCTTCTTCGCCGAATCCTGAACTGATGTCCGAACTGATATCACCGCTGAAGATATCCAGCCGCTCTCCGCTCTCTCTGGCTTCAGCAATTTTTTTCGCTTTTTTCTTTGAGGAAAAAGTCTCTGTACTCGCCTGGTCAAGTGAGATCTTTTTCGCTGTCTTGACAGGCTCAGGCTTCGCTTTACGAACGATTTTGATCCCGCCTCTGGAGAGAGTTTTTCTCATCGGAGCCTCTTCGTCTGACGCTTTTCTTATCTGCGCTGTCGCTTCCTCTTCCGGCGCAACGACAGAGATCCCTTTACGCTTTTTCACCATTTTCTTTGGAGCCGGCTCCTCTTCTGCTGCAGCTGCTTCTGGTTTTGCCTCTTCTTTGGTGACAACCTGCTCTTTTTCGACTGCTCTCTCCGCTGCAGGACTCTCTAGGGTCTCCTCTTCAGAAGTCTCAACTGTTTTGGGCTCTTCTTTCTTTACCACTTTTATTTTCGGCTTTTTCTCTTCCGGTTTTTTAAACCCTTTAGGCAGTGTACCGCTGATAGCATAGTCTACAAGTATCCCTGCTTCATCCATACTGATCGCACTGTTGGCTGCTTTTACTGCAAAACCTAACTCTTTTGCCTTCTCCAGCAGTTCATTGTTGGATAGACCTGCTTCTAATGCTATCTCTTGGATTCTAACTTTATCCATTCTTGATTAACTCCTCTAAAAGCTTTAAAAACCGTTCTTCATCTTGTTTAAAACGTTTGATCAAGCCTTTGATTTTTTTTTGATTTTTACTGCATACATCACAAAGATAAAAGCTGCGCCCACTGCCATCGTATGCTACGATATCATTGTTATCTGCCATCTTCAGTCTCAGCATACTCCCCTGAGACTGTCTCTCCCGACAACTGATACACATACGTATGGGCTGTGATTTATTCATTCGCGTATTATACCCAATTAGAATTAAGCTGTTCTAATCTTTGGTGATTACACCATAGTTGTCAAGATCAAGGATCAAAACTCTGTATTGCGGGAAACGGGAACGAAGTGATTGTGCGATTTTAGGCGCATCCTTTTCATACGCCAACGAAAAGAAGGTCGAACCGGATCCCGACAGCGTACTCATCAACGCACCATGCTTCAGTGCCAGTTTTTGCACATCAAAGAGTTCCGGCATCATCTTCATACGTCTGGACTGGTGCAATTTGTCTTTTGCTGCGACACGCAGCAGATCCCAGGATTCTGACATAAAAAGCGCTGTCATGTAGGCTGCTCTGGAGAGAGAATAGACCGCTTCCTCTTTTTTGTATACTTTTGGTAGTACTGTTCTGGACTTCGCTGTAGAGATCGTGCGATTTGGTATAACCACGACCGCTTTCAGATAATCAGGAAGCCGTCTTTTTTTACTGTAGACACGGCCGTTTTCTACACAGGCAACATTGAACCCACCCATCACTGCCGGCGTGATATTGTCCGGATGACTTTCATAGCGCAGTGCCTGGTTGAGTATCTCTCTTTTTGTATATTTGACTCCTGCTGCCGTATAGGCTGCACTGAGACTCGCTACGATCACGGCTGAAGAACTCCCCAACCCTCTTGAGATAGGGATCCGGTTATGAAACTCAAAACGGAAGTTATCTGTTCTTTTAGTCAATCTTTGATAGTTTTCATTGAATATATTTAAAAAAAGGGTGTTTTTTTTGATCTTGGGATTATCCGCTCCCTCTCCATGGGTGGAGATAGACAAAAACTTTGATGGTTTAATGATGATCTCATTTCTCAGATCAACCGCCAGACCCAGAGTGTCAAACCCCGGTCCAAGATTTGCCGAAGTGGCTGGTACGCTTACAAACATCTTTATTCTCTATTCTTAAACAGCAGGCAGTACATACTCAGGTGTTGATTCTTCATCTAACGGTAGATCTTGAATACTCTGAGGCAATGTAAACTCTGCATTGACCGGCTGCTCAATTTTTTTCGTTATTATAGTCTCTTTTTCCTTGGTAAAATAAAGGTTCCCCATCGCTTTGATCGGAGCACCGTTATTCAGTGCAAAAGCGCTACACCCCAAACATTTGATACCCCGCAGGATCTCAATGGTTTTCAGCGTAATATAGGTGAGTTTGATCGCCATATAAGAACCCGGGCCGCGCGTATAGATGATATTTTCCAGATCATACCGTTGCATGGATCTGACCAACAATGGCAGAAGTATCTCAGAGGTCTTTTTCTCACTGGAAATAGTCTCGATCAACTCTTTATCTTTATATATCCCTATCA
>DSDW01000091.1 GCA_011048515.1 Campylobacterota bacterium
ATATTAAGTAGGAATGATTTTGAGAAAAAAAAGAGTTGAACGTACCATTGCAGGAGACCATTCACACGTCTGCTTTAAGCCGTGTGGGGTACAGAGAAAGTTTCTAGAGCGTGTAGCTTTGGATGAAGATGAGATGGAGGCGATCCGTCTCAGTGACTTCGAGGGACTTTATCAGCAGGAGTGCGCCGACCGTATGGGTATCTCCAGAACGACATTTTCGAGGATCATAGAGCGGGCCCATAAAAAAGTGGCTGATGTGCTTTTGCATCAAAAAGCACTGGTAATGATGACAGAATATAATGAAGGATAAAGAATGAAAATAGCGATACCGGTAAAGATGAACAGAGAGAACCCTGCGGTTGCACCGCTTTTCGGAAAAGCGAAATGGTTTGCTTTTATAGAGAAAGGGAAAGTAGAGATCAAAGCCAATCCTGCACAGGGAGGACAGGCTGTGATCAGTTGGTTTGCTGATGAAGGTGTCGATACGGTCATTATGCAGGAGATGGGAATCTCTCCCTATCAGATGATACGGTCGCATGGCGGCATGAAGATCTATCACAGCGGTTTTGAGAGGATCCTTCTTAACGACCTTATTAAAAAGTTCGCAGACGGTGAACTTGAAATGCTCGATGATGCTAAAATGCAGGAGATCATCAAACATCACGAGGGGAGACACTCCCATGATGACCATCACCATCATGAACATGAACATGAGCATGGGCATCACCATCACCACTGAGATACACAGAGTATCCGGCAATAATTCAAAGAAAAAGAAGGAGAAAAGATGAGAGTAGTATTCCCCACAGATGAAAATATGGGTTATCTAAGTCAAAGAGGTGCGCATTTCGGTAAAGCCAAATACTATACCATCATTACGCTCGAAGCGGGAAAGATCACCGATGTTGAGTGTGTCTCGAACCCCGGTCACAGCGGAGGAGCCTGCGGCAATGCGGTAGCGAATATCATGGCGCTCAATCCTGACGCGCTGGTGGTCAGCGGTATCGGCGGTTCGCCGGCGGAAGGATTTGCCAAAGCGGGTCTTGATCTCTATATTGACCAGACGAGTCCTACCGTGGAGAAGTCCGTTGAGCTCCTGCTTGCGGGAAAACTGGAAAAGAGCAGCGGAAACGGAACCTGCTCTGTGCATTGATAAAAGGAAGTTGTTATGAAATATATCGCAGCGATACTGGCCTTTGCCTTTCTTGTGTTTCTGGTGAAAGTAGGCGTTGATAGTACTGCCAAAAAGAGCAGTAAAAGTGTGCGTCTGGAGTGCCACAAGAAGAGCACGGTCTTTGAGCGTGTGTATGACCAGGCTCTGATCAAAGAGGTGCAGCGTGCCTTGCAGAAGGGGGAGTTCGAACTTCTCTCCCATGCGAAAAAAGCGCAGTACATGGAGAGCAAACTCTTTGAATATGTGGACATGAAAGAGGTTGATGCTATGGTCAAGAATGCTTTGGCTGCCTACAAGGATCCCCAGGCTCAAAGCACTACCCCGGTCACCATCGACTACTTTGTCTATGAGAATGACAAGGACGATCCGGGCAAAAAAACCAAAGAGAGCAAACTCTTTGCGGGGTATCTGCATTTCAAAGTATTGGTAGGCGGAGAGAGGATCTATGTGATCCAAATAGATTTTATGGATCTGCAAGGAAAAGATATACCCGAAAAGGTTGAGTGTGCCGTCCAATCTCTCATGACGGCTTCATAGTGATGTTTGCGTTGAAACCCGTCGCTACGATACGTTCGCCCTTTTGCGAACTTGTCAATATGCCCGTACAGCCGAAAGGAGCCAAAGATGTCTATGCCACGATCGAGTTCGATAGAGCGTATGAAGAGGGGCTGAAGGACCTTGACGGCTTCTCTCATCTCTATCTGATCTATTACTTTCATAAGGTGAAAGAACCGAAGCTCAGTGTGGTCCCTTTCAATGACAAAACACAGACCCCAAGAGGGGTTTTTTCCACGAGAACACCGATGCATCCCAACAGTCTGGGGCTCTCCGTGGTGGAGCTTGTCAGTATAGAAGGAAATATCGTCACGATCAAAGGCGTGGATGTGCTGGACGGCACGCCACTTTTGGATATCAAGCCTTACATCGAGAATTTTGATAAGGTGGAGGGGGAAGTGAGATCGGGATGGATGAAGGCTTCAAAAGAGGAAGTGAGCGAGAAGAAATCAGATGATCGGTTTGTGCAGCAGTGATGTTTAGACTTGATGATCCCAGAAACAATGCCAAAAATGTCCTGCATGCTTTTTTTTTGGCACTTGGTGTAACGATCGCGGAACCCTCGACCATCCTTCCTCTGATGGTGCACCACTTCAGTGACAGTGCGCTGATCGTAGGTATCTTCGCTTCACTGCTTCGCGGTGGTGCAGTAGTGGTGCAGCTCTATGCCGCATTCCATGCGCAGGCCTATGTGCACGTTCTGCCCTATCTGAGAAAGGTCTTTTTCTTCCGCTTTTTAAGCTGGCTGATGATCGGGGTGAGCATCCTCTTCCTGGGTGATGAAAAGCCCGGATTGACGCTTTTTTTCATAGGACTTGGACTCTTTTTCTTCTCTTTCAGTGCGGGATTCGGTGCGATCTACTTCAAAGAGCTTCAGGCAAAACTCTTCAGTCGGAAGTACCGGGGCAAAACGATGGCAAACCGCCAGATCGCAGGGGCAATCGCATCGATCATCAGCGGTGGCGTGGCAGGATATGTGCTCACCTGGTATGAAGCGCCCTACAACTATGCTGCACTTTTTATCATCAGCAGTCTTTTTATGGCGATCGGTTTTGTCGCTTTCGGGACGATCAGCGAACCTCCCAAAGAGAATGTCTCCCTCAAAGAGAAGCATTTCAGATCATTTGTGGCCAATGCAGGGAAGATACTCAAAAGCGATAAGCGTCTGAGAGCGCAGATCTTTGTGATCCTTCTGGGGTACAGCTACTTTCTGGCGATGCCTTTTGTGATCCTGAATGCCAACGCTATACACACTTTGACAGGGTGGATGCTTGGCGGTTTTATCACACTTCAGATGGTAGGAAGTATTATAGGAAGCATGTTTCTGTGGAGAAGGCTGCATCACTATGAGCTGATGCTCACCCTGAGCCTCTCTTTGATGCTTCTGGCCTTTGTGATCGCACTCTTTGCCGAATCTTTGGCAAGCTATATGGTGATCTTTTTTCTTTTCGGTATTGCATTTGACGGATTCAAGATCAGTGAAATGAATCTGGTGATCGAGATCGCGCCTGAAGAGAAAAGGCCTGTCTATGCAGCGCTGCAGGTCAACATTACCTCGCTTGGGCTTTTCTTCCCTATAGTCGGAGGATTGCTGCTGAACCTGCTGGAGAGCTATACGATGATCTACCTGATCACGGTTTTTCTGCTGCTTGTGTCGATCTGGCTGAGCCTCAGGCTCAAAAGCAAAGAGCCATAGAGATGATCGCTCGGCATGTCGATGCGCATTACATCCAGGGAAGCATAAGGGAAGTCATGCATTGAGATCATGCGAAGATAGGATTTTTCACACGTTTATGATAAAAAGATGCCTGGAAGTGCTGCAACCGAAACGATGTTGAAAAACGGGTTTTTGGCCTGATATATTCATTTTTTATCGTTTTTTAGATAAAATCACAGAATTTTAGTACTCAAATAAAGGAATGTAATGAACATTACAGTAAAAAAAGTTGATGATGCGAACGCGGTCGTATCAGGTAAAATCGATAATGCACAGATCGAAAAAAATGTGGATAAGCTGGCAAAACAGGCAGCAAAGCAGGTAAAAGTAGACGGTTTCAGACCGGGTAAAGTGCCGGTATCCGTAGTCAAAAGTATTCACGGGGAAAAACTTCAGCAGGATGCCGAAGGCGAAGCGCTTAGAGAGTTCATCGATGCAGGGCTTAAAGAGGCAGAGATCGCTGCAGCGGATATGATCGGCCAACCGGGTTTCAAAAAGTACGAAAAGGGTGAGAACGAGATCGAAGTAGAGATCGAAATCTCATTGAGACCTACATTTGAAGCAGAAGGCTACAAAGAGGTAATGCCGAAATTTGAAAAACCGAAAGCTGACGAAAAAGCGATCGATGAGAAGATCGAGGAGATCCTTACTCAGCAGGCGCCATGGGTAAAGATCAAGAGAAAAAGAATGGTCAAAGAGGGTGATATGACCCTGATCGACTTTGAAGGTTTCCTTGACGGTGAAGCATTCGCAGGCGGGAAAGCGGAGAAGTTCAACCTCAAGATCGGTTCAGGCCAGTTTATCCCTGGATTTGAGGATCAGATTGTTGGCATGAAGTATGAGGAGGAGAGAACGATCAAAGTTACTTTCCCTGAAAACTACCAGTCGGCTGACCTTGCAGGGAAAGAAGCAGAGTTCAAAGTAACACTCCATGAGATCCAGGAGCAGGTACCTGAAGAGTTGACCGATGAAATGGCACAGAAACTTCTTGGCGGAGAAGAGGGTGCGACGGTTGAAACACTTAAAGAGAGAATCAGAAATCAGCTTGAAAGAGAAGAGGTCTCCAAGCTTTACCACAGTGAGCTCAAGCCGAAAATCGTCGAGGCACTGGTAGAGAAGTTCGACTTTGCATTGCCGCGCAACATCGTGGAGCAGGAGATCGATGCCAAGATCAACCAGAGAGCACAGGAGATGAGCGAAGAGGAGCTTAACGAGTATAAGGAGAACCCTGAAAAGATAGAAGCACTCCGTGACGAGGTAAGAGCGGATGCTGAAGCAAGTGTCAAGGCTACATTCATCGTAGACGCGCTTGCGAGGAAAGAGGGTGTCACCGTGGGAGACCAGGAAGTATCCCAGGCACTTTACTATGAAGCGATGATGTCAGGGCAGGATCCGCAGGCGATCATCAAGTACTATGAAGAGCGCAACCTTCTCCCGGCGATCAAGATGGGAATGATCGAAGACAAACTCTTCGGAAAACTTCTCGGACTGGATGACTAATCATTTTAGATAGTAAATAGTGGGGAGCAGGTAGTAGATAAGGCAGGGTTGCCAAAGGCAACCCTCTATCGGATAAAAGCATTTTTTAATGCTTACCAGATCTACTATCTACTATTTCCTACCCCTTATCTCTCTTTTTCTATTAATAAATTTAGTGTATATTTAACTAGTTTTTTAGTACTATATTTCACTATATACTTACACAAAGGTGACCAAATGAGTTATATTCCATATGTTGTAGAACAGACCGGCAGAGGTGAAAGATCATATGATATCTATTCGCGCCTGCTTAAGGACCGTATCATTATGCTCAGCGGGGAGGTAAACGATGCCGTAGCCTCTACGATCGTTGCACAGATGCTTTTCCTGGAAGCGCAGGACCCTGACAAAGATATCTATTTTTATATCAATTCACCGGGTGGTGTGATCACAGCGGGGATGTCGATCTTTGATACGATGAACTATATCAAGCCTGATGTAGTCACGATCTGTATGGGACAGGCCGCATCCATGGGTGCTTTTCTGCTCTCTTCAGGGACTCCGGGTAAACGCTATGCATTGCCCCATGCACGTATTATGATCCACCAGCCTCTGGGCGGGGCGCAGGGACAGTCGACGGATATTCAGATCCAGGCAAAAGAGATCCAGAGATTGAAGGATACTCTCAATGAGATTCTGGCAAAACAGACAGGAAAAACACTCAAAAAGATCGAAAAAGATACAGACAGAGATTTCTTCATGTCTTCGGAAGAGGCGGTAGAGTATGGTCTTATCGACAAAGTCCTGGAAAAAAGTTTTTCATAAGAAGCGGATATGATAAGAGAGATAGTTGTATATCCGGATAAGAGGTTGAAACTCGTCTCCAGAGAGGTGGAGGAGTTTAACGGTGCATTGCATGATCTGCTGGATGATATGTATGATACAATGGTTCAAAGCAACGGTGTAGGGCTTGCGGCGATACAGGTCGGTGTTGATCAGAGGGTACTGATCATCAATGAACCGGACGAGAATGATGCGCAGCGTAAAGAGAATACCCTGGAGATGATCAACCCGGTGATCATCGAAAGAAACGGTGCTACAAAATACCAGGAGGGGTGTCTCTCTGTTCCCGGATACTATGATGAAGTAGAGCGCTATAAATATGTCAAAGTGGAATACTTTGACAGACACGGACAATCGCAAACGATAGAGGATGACGGTTTTCTGGCTATCGCGATGCAGCATGAGATGGATCACCTTGACGGAAAGGTGTTTGTCGAAAAGCTCTCCTTTACAAAACGCAAACGTTTTGAGAAAGACTGGAAAAAACGCCAGAAAACCTCCTGATAGGCAGAAGAGAGTAGGGGGTAAGTAGCAGGTAAAGCAGGGTTGCCAAAAGCAACCTTCTATCAGATAAAAGCATTTTCTAAATGCTTACCAAACCTTTTGCCCCCACGGCTACACTTCGTTCCGACTTGCCTTCAAAGGTGCATTTTGCACAACTTTTTCGGTTCCGAGCTTACAAAAGAAAAGCAGTTTGCTTTTGCTTAACAGCTCTCATAGTTCCGAAGCTACAAACGACAAACTGTTGTCGTTTGCTTCACGCTTCTCATCTACTACTTGAATTTATACCCCCTGAGCGACCATGGCTTTTGCGACACGTTTAAACCCGAGGATATTGGCTCCGGCAGCCAGGTCCATATCGAGGTTATACTCATCACAGATTTTTTTGATATCTTTGTAGATCTTTGACATGATCTCTTGAAGTTTCTGGTCGATCTCTTCGGGACTCCAGTAGTTGAATGCACTGTTTTGGCTCATCTCAAGTACGGAGACCGCGACGCCTCCCGCATTGGCAGCTTTTGCCGGGGCAAAGAGAATCTGATGCTTCATAAATAGTTCGATGCCCTGCGTAGTGGTAGGCATATTGGCTCCCTCGGCGATGATCTTAACATCATTGTCTATGAGCTTCTTAGCACTCTCCTCCCCGAGTTCGTTTTGCGTTGCGCAAGGGAAAGCGGCAAAACAGGGGATATCCCATACATAGCTCCCCCCTTGATAATCTTCTCTTTTGACATAGGCGGCTGTTTTTTTCTCTTCTGCATAGAGTTCCAGAGAAGCACGCTGTTCCAGCTTGATCTGCTTGAGCAGAGCGAGGTCGATACCGTTGGGGTCATGGATCGTTCCTTTCGAGTCAGAACAGGTCACGGGGATCGCGCCGATATCATATAGCTTTTCGATCGCATGGATCGCCACATTGCCGCTGCCGCTGATGGTACAGATCTTTCCTTTGAGTGTTTCGCCCATATCCTCAAGAAGCGTCTGTGTAAAGTAGACCAGGCCATACCCCGTAGCGGAGATCCTTCCCTCGCTGCCGCCCAGTGCTATAGGCTTTGAGGTGATAATGCTGTCATAGCTGTTGGTAAGCATTTTATACTGGCCGAAGAGGTAGCCAACTTCACGCTCCCCTACGCCGATATCTCCCCCCAGGATATCGATATCCTCCCCGATACTGTTGTAGAAGGCTGTCATAAAGGCTTGGCAGAACTTCATGATCTCCTGGTCGCTTTTCCCTTTGGGATCAAAGTCGGCACCGCCTTTTGCTCCGCCGATGTGCAGCCCGGTAATCGCATTTTTGAAGATCTGCTCAAAGGCAAGAAATTTCAGGATATCAGGATTGACCGATGGATGGAACCGTACGCCGCCTTTGTAGGGGCCAAGTGCGTTGTTGAACTGGATACGGTAGCCATTGTTGACATGGATACGGTTTTTGTCATCCAACCATTCGATCTTGAAGCGGATCTCTCTGTTGGGAGAGATGATCCTTTCGATGATATTGTGCTCGATATATTCCGGGTTTTTTTTGATGAACGGCTTGATGGAGGTAAGTACCTCTTCGATCGCCTGAAAAAACGTTGTATCCCCCACGCAGTTGGTTCCCCTTGCGATTTCCATAGCCTGCTGAATATAGTTCAAATCTTATCCTTTGTTGTAAAATCTATAGAGTATTATAGTACATATCGGTCATAGATACAGCATGATATTTTTTTAATAAATATGACAATATGACATTTTTTTGAAACCCCAGGTCTATCTTTGCCATACTTATCCTATGAATGCACAAGTAGATAGTGGTACTCCACCTAAAACTGAAGCAAAAAAAGAAGCGATAGTAAACCGACTGACCTGTGCGACATTAGAGGGGGTTAATGCACAGGTGATAGAAGTGGAGGCGACCTTTACCAAAGGGCTTCCCGGATTTTCAGTGGTTGGCTTGGCTTCAAGCGATATTCAGGAGGCAAAAGAGCGCTCCAAAGCGGCACTTATGACCAACGGTTTTACCTTTCCGCCGCTCAAAATTACGGTCAATCTCAGTCCTTCTGATATCTCCAAAAAAGGGACACATATCGATCTTGCGATTGCATTACTTATTGCACTCCATAAGAGAGATATCCAGGAGGAGGGGCTCTTTGTCTTTGGCGAACTGGGGTTGGATGGGAGAGTAAAGACTAGTTCGATGCTTTTCCCATTGATTTTGTCGCTCAAGGAGCAGCGCCTGATCAAGCGGGCTATTGTACCCAAAGAAGCGATTATGCACCTTTCTCATATCTCCGGTGTAGAGTTCATTACCGTAGAGACGCTTGATGAGGCGATCACGCTTTTCAATGAGGGAGCTTTTGCGGCCAATACACAGCGATTTGATTATCATAGTGAGAAACTTCCCTTTGGAGAAGTAGATTATTACTATGAAAAAAAATATGCACATGATTTTGGTGATGTGAAAGGGCAGGGGATCGCCAAACGGGCATCAGTGATCGCTGCGGCCGGGATGCATAATTTTCTGATGGAGGGGAGTCCGGGATGCGGCAAGAGTATGATCGCAAAAAGGCTCAAGGACATACTTCCTCCATTGACGGAAGAGGAGATACTCTCCATCGCCAAACATCAGTTTCTTGATGGCATCACACCGAATTTCTCTGCGATCAGGCCGATCAGGGCCCCGCACCATACAGCCACTTCCGCCTCCGTTTTTGGCGGCGGTTCGACGCAGGCAAAGATAGGCGAGGTGGCGTTGGCAAACCATGGGATACTCTTTTTTGATGAGCTGCCACACTTCAGCAAGCAGGTACTGGAGGCACTGAGAGAGCCGCTGCAGGACAGGAAAGTACATATCGCCCGGGTCAATGCCAAGATCGAATATGAAGCCGATATCATGTTCGTTGCGGCGCAAAATCCCTGCCCATGCGGCAACCTCCTCTCCAAAACCAAAGCATGCCGCTGTTCGGAGATCGAGATCAAAAGATATCAGAACAAGCTCTCTGATCCCTTTTTGGACCGGATAGACCTTTTTGTGGTGATGCAGGAGGTGAGCAGCGAAGACAGGAGCGATATCACTTCCTCGCAGATGCACGAGGCCGTCCTCAAAGCCTTCAGGATGCAAAAGGTGCGCGGGCAGGAACGTCTCAACGGAAAATTGAGCGAAGAGGAGATAGAGAAGTACTGCAAATTGGATAGTGAGGCAGAAAAGATACTCGAGGGAGCGATCCGGCGTTTTGCGCTCTCCCACCGTTCTATCGCTTCGATCAAAAAGGTGGGACGTACCATCGCCGACCTGAACGCACATGAAATGATAGAGAGAGCGGATATGCTCGAAGCATTGAGTTACAGGAGAAGAAGATAGTGTTATCCGTTCGTGCTGAGCCTGTCGAAGCACAGGTTGGGAGTTATCCTTCGATAAGCTCAAGAGGAAGAGAAAAGAAAGAAAGTAATAAGTTTGGAAGAACTCCCCATTCGCCCAGGGCTTAGTCGAAGGGTGCGAATGGGGAATGACGGATGAGGTATCAGAATACCGAACAGATCACCTTGGTGACGATAAACCCGCCGACAAGCAGCCATGCGAACATCGCTGCTGAGGTGTAGATCGGTGCAAGCCCAAGCCCTTTGAACTTGGCAAAGCGTGTCCCCATACCCAGTGCGGTCATCGCCATCGTAAGCAGGAAGGTATCGATCTCATTGATGATATCCACGATATCTGCAGGTACAAGATGCAGTGAGTTGAAGCCTGCCACGCCGATAAAGTAGACGGCAAACCACGGGATGACAAGTTTCACTTTTTCTCCTGCGCCTCCCTCTTTTTTGGCAGCGTAGCTCAGGTAGATACCAAGGATGATCAGCATCGGTGCGATCATGATAACCCTGGTCATCTTGACGATGACGGCAGAGTCCGCCATCTCTTTGGGCGAACCAGGTACAGAGGCAGGCACGGCAACCACCTGCGCCACTTCGTGGATCGTTCCGCCCACGTAGATACCGAACTCCTTGGCCGTCATGTGCAGAAAGCCGGAAGCCGGTTCAATGATCGTCGTATAAAGCACCGGGTAGAGGAACATCGCGATCGTACCGAAGAGGACAACCATCGATACTGCAATGGCTGCCTTGTACTCTTCGGATTTGAGTACGGGTTCGGTCGCCAGCACAGCAGCGGCACCGCACACCGATGCGCCGGAAGCATTGAGCATGGAAGTATCTTTTTCCATACCGAAGATCCTGTGGCCCAGCCATGTACCGAGGATAAAGGTAGAAGAGAGCATAATAAGAGAGACAAGGAATCCCGCCATTCCTACATCAACGATCTCCTGGAAGGTGAGTCTGAAGCCGTAAAAGACGATGGCAAAACGGAGGATCTTTTTTGCTGAGAAGGTGATCCCTCCCTGCCATGCCTCGGGAGTCTTGTTGTGCAGGGTATTCGCATAGAAGATACCCATCACGATACCGATGACCAGCGGCGAAATACCCAGCTTTTGTACCGCAGGAAAGTCGGAGATATAGGTCGCAGCAGCAGCAAAGATCGCCACAAAGAGGATACCGCTTATTGTGTCTTTTCGTTTTTCAGCAGAAAAAGGCATAAGTTTCCTTGATAATTTTTTATTATTAACGAAATTATACTGATTTTTAGGTATACTTTCAAAATAAATAAAATTGAATGAAACTTTAAATATAATCAATTATTAATATTATAAGGGAAATTTATCATGAAAATCACACTGCGACAGATGGAGATCTTTATCAATGTGGTGGCTTCAGGGCATCTGACCAATGTGGCCAAGGAGATGAATCTCAGCCAGTCGGCCATCTCTATGTCGATCAAAGAGCTCGAAAATATTTTGGGACGGCCGGTTTTTGACCGTATCAATAAAAAGCTGGTGCTCAATGAGGTGGGAAGAGCTTTCTATAAAGAGATAGAGCCTATCTACCGAAAGCTCTCGGATATAGAGTTTGAGTTCAAGAACTCCGAAAACAAAGGGATCATCCGGGTAGGCGCGAGTACAACGATCGTGGATTATCTGATGCCTTCCATCATCTGCAGCTACATGAGTGCCTATCCCGATGTAAAGATCACGCTCAAAGAGGGTAACACCAAAGAGATCGCGCATATGATCGAGGAGGGGACGATCGATATCGGTTTTGTAGAGGGGTTTGTCCAGGGATCGGATATCGTTAAGGAGAAGATCGGCGTGGATGAGCTTATCGTAGTGACAGCGGACAAGGCACTTTCCCAAAAGCCTGTCTTTATCGATGAGATTGCCAATGAGCGCTGGATACTCAGAGAACCGGGTTCCGGGACACGTGAGGTTTTTCTTGATTATATCAAAGAGAAGGTGGATGCGCTCAACATCTTTTTGGAGCTTGGGCATACCGAATCGATCAAGAGTATTCTCAACAATCGCTCCTGTCTCACCTGCCTTTCCAAGATCTCTGTGGAGGATGAGCTCAAAAGCGGTAAACTTTTCCAGGTGCCTGTGAAAAACTTTGACTGCAAAAGAGACTTTCTGATGATCCATCATAAAGACAAATACCACAGTTCGCTTTTTGAAAAGTTCGTTTTCTTCTCACGCAAACTGATGGTGAAGATGATTGAGGAGCAGCAATGTGCGATCGATCTGGCAAAAGAGTTAAAGAAGTCGCTTTAGGGCCTCTTGATACTCATCGGGACGGTTGAGGTTCAAAAACGGCTCTTTGGCTGTAAAGCATACGCGTTTTGTCTTTACCGTTTCAAGCAATGTTGTGAGCCGGTGATCGCCGTTTTTAAGCATCTGTGCAGCTTCCGGCAAAATAGCGCGTCTGTAGATGCCGCAGAGCGGCTCCCTTCCATGAGGACTTTCCGCCACGATGACATCATACGCTTCGCTCCTCTCATCCATCAGTTTCCCTATCACCCGTTCATCGACAAAAGGTGCATCTACACTGAGTATAAAGACCTCCGGCACATCCAGCTTCTCAAAGACCGATACCAGCGCCGCCAGTGGCGAATGGACGGCATAGCTGTCTGTGATGAGTTGGCACTCGAAACAAAATTTGTCTGACTTTGCCGAGAGGTAGACCTCCTCAAACAATTTCCCAAGACGGCGGTACTGGTACTCGCTGAGGGAGGGGTATCCTGCAAAAGGAAGCTGTGATTTGTCTTCCCCCATGCGTGAACTTCTGCCACCGGCAAAGATGATGGCCGGTATCTTATACATCGGCTGCATACTTCTCCTTGCGCTTTTGATGGATCAGCAGGGCTCCCGCACCCAACAGCGTAATGATCGCCTCATACAAAAAAAGGTGTTCTCCGTAAAGCTTGCCGGAGAGAAG
The DNA here is from genome assembly GCA_011048515.1 of Campylobacterota bacterium. GTDB lineage: Bacteria > Campylobacterota > Campylobacteria > Campylobacterales > Sulfurovaceae > Sulfurovum. The sequence continues at coordinate 12,561 of DSDW01000091.1, forward strand.
CGCCCCGACTGAACCGCCAAGTCCAAATGCAACCCCCAAAAAAAACTGCTGGGCAAGTTTCTTTTGTGTATAGAGAGAATAGACATAGGTGATCGCAGCGGTATGATAGAGAGCAAAGCTTGCCGCATGCAGCGACTGTGAAGCAAATGTCAGGGGTAGCGAATCGGGATAGAGCCAGAGGATCATCCACCTCAAAGCTGTGACCAGCATCGCAAACTGTAAAATACGCAGCAGGTTGCGCTGCAGCAGAGGCCCCTGAAAGTAGAGCATGACGATCTCGCAAAGCACACCGAAGCTCCACATCCAGCTGATCACTTCGAGAGAGATACCATGTTCGCTCTCATAGATGGTAAAGAAGTTGTAAAATCCTCCGAACCCTACCTGCATCAAGAATGCCGAGAGCCAGAATGCCCAGTACCTGGAGAGTGAAAAACTTTTGTCAGACTCTTTCGAGTCGTGCGATGCCTGGTCGTAACGTACCAGCATCGCACCAAAGAGCAGCGTGACAAAGCTTACCGAGCATAGGTAGTAAAATGCCTGCTCCGGTGTCTCCAGTACACGGCCGAGCCAGAGTGCAATACCGGTAAACCCAAGCGATCCCCAAAGACGTACTTTTCCGTAATCGCTTTTTTCAAGCGAGGAGAGGGCGATGGTCTCTACATAGGGCAGAGAGACACCTACGGCTGCCCCGAAAAAGAGATTGGCAAGCAGGTAGAGCCAGAAGGAGTGGGCTGTGGTGATAAAAAGCAGTGTGGCGACCAGCGTGAAAACCAGCGAGAGGATATAGATCTTCGGTGTCAATGCCAAAAAGTGACGAAAAGCAAAAGGAAGCAAAAAACGCATAAAAGGGGCAGCCATATAGATGATACCTACTTCAAAGGCTGTATATCCAAGCTCGGTGAGCACTTTTGGCATAAAGATGACATAGACACCCACCCCTGCAAAATAGAAGAAGTAGTAGCCGCTCATCAGCAGAGCAAAGAGGCTTCTGATAGGATAGATCGGTGTCATGGTTTGGTGATGACTGCCGTATGGCTCAGCAGATCATGCAGGGTTTTACGGTCTTTCCTGAAGAACATCATCACCCATCCGATGATCGAGAAAAAAGAGAGTATAGCACAGAGGTTTCTAAAAAGTATGATGAAAAAAGAGGGTTTCTCTCCGCTGCTCTCATCGATCAGTCTAAGGTTGTAGGCGCGATAACCAGGGGTTTGTGCAGTTTTGGCCAAAAAGAATGTCTGCACGATCACCAGGGGTATAAGAATATAGACCCATCCCAGCATCTTGTGATCTGCGAAAACTTCTCTGCCCCCCATGACCAGGTAGAAGACGATATACATGATGGGCATCAGAAGCATAAAACTGTCGGTGATAAATGCTTTGATCTTGTTTCCTAGGGAGGCATAGGGACGGGCCAATGGTGAGCGGGTTTCGCCTTTCGCCGTCCCTATGGGCGATTTTTTCTGCTTGATATCCCTGAACCGTTTTTTTTCTCTGCTGCTCATCAGAAATCCCATACCACGGCAGCGTAAGGCCCTCTGAAATCGACATCGATGGCCAGATTGGCACCCAGGTTATTATCTTCCAGGTGTATCATACGGTATCCCCCTTCGATCCCCATGCCCATTCCGAAGGTATAGCGCAGGGTAAAAAGCGCATCGTACATCGTAGAATCTTCATAGCTGATCGCATTGAGTTCGGCTTGAAGCATGAGTTCCGTGTTGGGCAGTTCAAAACGTGTCTTCAGGTAGACCATCGGGATCCACTCATCATACTCTGCTCTCTCGGACTTGTAATCGTATGGCTGGTTCATCATCATAGTTCTGGTTTCCAGATAGACATCTCCATAGATACGGCGCAGGGTCAGGCCGGCATCAAAGCTTGCCCAGTTGTCGAGCAGTTCGTAGTAGAGGGTGACATCGAAAGCCTGCATATCCATTGTGTTATAGATATCTCCGGTAAAGCCGCTGATACCTCCCCAGCTAAAGTCGCTGACCTCTCCCGAGCCTTCATGCGAGAAATTACTGTACTCCAGTTTGATATTGGGGAGAAAGGAAACGGGATGCTCAAAATAGGCTTTGAAGAAGAGATCCCTGGACTCTTCCCAGTGAAGGGTATCTTCGACGGAAGTTTTGGACTCTGTATCGTAAAAATCATAGGTTGCATACCCCTTGGGCGCATGGCTGTATACTCCCGCAGAGAGTTCCCCCCCGATCATATCCGCATAGGCAGGGATATGAAGCAGGAGTGGCAAAAAGGCTGTTTTTAAAAGTGAACGAACCATCTGTTATGCTCCTTGAAGGCTCATACTGAAGATCGGCAGAAGCATCGCGGCCACGATGACCCCGACGATCAGCCCGATAAAGAGCATCATCGCCGGTTCAAGCAGACTCAGCAGCAGTTTGAGTCTGTCTTCGTTCTCTTCCGTATAGAGTTTTGAGATATTGTTTAGGATATGGGCCACTTCGCTGGACTCTTCACCCAGGGCCAGAGACTGCATGAAGTTACGTTTGGGTTTAAACCCTTTGGTCATCTGTAGGGCATTGGAGAGCTTGTTCCCCTCCATAACTCTACCCGAAGCTGCCTCAAAGAGCTCTTTGAGGACGACATTTCCGAAGGTCGCGGTCGAGAGTTTCACCGCATGGGCATAGGAGACCCCCGAATCGAGCATCAGCGAGAGGATATAGGAGAAACGTCCCAGCTCATGGTTTTGGATAAGTGTGCCAATCACGGGGACCTTCAGCCACATCCTGTCCACGAACCGGTGAAAGGAAAGAAAGTAGCGGTAGGCAAGCTTGTAGCCGGCCACAATCAAAAGAAAGCCGACCAGGATGGCAACATAGTGTTCTGTGAGGAAGTTGCTGATCGCGAGTACGAACTGTGTGATAGGAGGAAGCTCCTGGTTGTTGTCTTCAAAGATGCCGACGATCTTGGGTACGACGAAGGAGATAAGGAAGCCGGTCATCCCTATGGCTACGATAAAGATAAAAAGAGGATAGACCATGGCATTGCCCACCTGCTTTTTGACCTTGTTCTGCGCGGAGAAGAAGTTTCCCATATTGACAAGCACCTCGACCATCTTTCCGCTCTGACCTGCGACATTGAGACTCTGCAGGAAAAAATCTGGCATAGCATAGACCTTCTGGGTCTGCAGTGCATTGTAGAGCGATTTTCCCTCGTCGATCATGGTTTTGATCGAATTGAGAAAAGAGACATACCTCTTCTCTCCCTCATGCTGGTTCTCCAGCAGCTTGATAGCCGTCAGTACCGTCATGCCGGAGTTGAGGTAAGAGGAGAGCTCTTTGGCAAAAGCGCTCAGCAGTTCACCGGGCATCACCCTCTTGGAGAAAGAGTCCATAGAGAGTTTCTGTGTGGGGGACAAACGCTCATAATATATACTTTGCAAACGGAGCTTCTGCGCTGCTTCATCATGAGATGCAGCGGTTACTGTACCTTTGACCTTTTTACCGGTGTTATCAAATCCTTTGTATTTGAAAAGCATCTATTGTTTATCCTTACGAATTATTAAAAGTATTATAGCGTCTTTATCTTGTGTTGATTAAAATGAACTAAGGTTAAACCGAAAGTAAGTTGATGCATATTGGTCTTTTAGAATCACTTTTTCTATATTTGCATTTGGACCAGCATCCCCAAATGTAGGCGCTATGATGGGATCTGGAATCGTGATGTCTCTGGAGATATTTTGCAAAATTTTTTTACTTTTCTGTTCTGAGATCATAAAAACGGGAGAAAGCATGTCGTAAGCATTTTTAGTATCTTTATGATACTGGTTTATTTTGTCATTTAAAAAGTATGAATCCTGAAAAGATATGATGTTTCTTTTTGAGAGATAGACGGCACTATTATGAGTTCTGGAAGAGATTTCCATAACAGCCAATATTACGACAGAGATGATGACGACAGAGATGATGACTTCTATCAATGTAAATGCAGAATGGTGGGAGGCTAATAAGGTTTTCGGCTTCAATAATAATCTCCAATATTTGATAGTAGTGTGGTATTTTCTTCCCAAAGATATTTGGCCTCTTCAATTGTATTCACTTGCTGAGGGTTTCCAAAAAAAGAAGGAAGATAATAGACCCCATCAGGATTTTCTAAGATCACTTTCGTGCTGCTTCCGTTTGGATAAAAGTCCAGTTTAAGACAGATTTCTTGATCTTCATAACGTCCATATTCAATTTCGGAAATACTATCAGATGCATCAAGGGTATAGGCGATTGTATCTTTGAGGTTTATTTTTGCATCATAAAGAGTAAACGCATCATTGATACCGTGTCTTATATAGCAGGTGGTACATTTATTGATACATAAAAAAGTTGTATGACCGATAATTTGTCCAGAGTCAATTAATGAAGATTTTAGAGTTAACGGAGAGAGTACTTCGGGTTTTTCCTCATTTTTTTTAAAATAGGTAAAAACCAGGGAGTAGACTATCAAGATAAGAAATACGACAATGATCAGTTCGATCAGTGTGAATCCCCTTCTTGATAATTTCATCTTTTAAATCAAATTCAAGTTATTTTTGACACTCTTTAGTGAAAAATATATCACTTGCAAACTCTTCACCGCCCTCTTTTCTGTCCGACCCAAAACTGATCAGCTCAACCGTACCCTCTTGGTTGATATAAGTGAAAGGACTTTTCCATGCATCTTTAGGAAGACGTTCCATATAAGGTTTTACACTATAACCCGGATATTTTTCCGGATCAGGGTTTGCAAGTAATGCCTCAATACCTTCTTCTGTATCGGGAAGCACACCATTATCAAGTTTAAACATGTCAAGCGCTTTGTTTATTTCAGCCATTTGGATACATACTTGGTCTCTTTTGGCCTGGTCTGCTCTGTCCATGAGTGAGGGCGCTACCATGGCAACCAGTAAACCGAGTATCGCAATCACAATAAGCAGTTCAATGAGGGAAAAGGCTTTTCTCAAGTTTTTTCTGTTTTTCATGTGCTTAAGTCCTTAGTGTATTTATTTGGCTATAATAGCTAAACAAAATTAATGAATAAATGAATTTTACTTTAATAGAGCTTGTAGATGGATAAAACCCACCCCCCCAAACAGCGTCGAGGTATAGCCTTGCTTATTACGCTGGTTACCATAACGATAATCACTGTGATGATAGGTATATTACTTGGTGCACTTGATAGTGTACGAAAAGACTCCAGGAATACGACAGCACTACTTCAGGCAAATACTTATTACGCGGATATTGCAAAATTGTTAAAAGAGTTCAAAGAAAAAGAACTGCTCTTTAGTACGCTTTATCAATCGCCGATTCCTTTTATGAGCGAAGATGGTGCTTTTTCAATTATTATAGAGTGCAAACCATTATTGGCAGGAGTCAATATCAATTGGTTGGGAATGGAACATGATACCAAAATGTATCCCAAATATGCTATAACTCAAAAACTTTTTGATGCGATTGCTGTAGAATATGATCTTGAAGATCCCGGAATGTTACTTGAAATGCTGCTTGAAGAGATAGGAACCGGGAGCAAATTTGTCGAAAAAGAGCGAAGTAGGCTCTTTCAAAAAAGAGGTATAATATCTTTTCAACAATTTGAATCCATTTTGAGTCGATATCAAATGCAGGCAGATGACCCTGGAGTTGGCGGGGTGCCTTGGAACCGATTCTTCGCATTTGTCCCTGAAGCAGAGGCCATTGATGGTGATCATATGTCTGCAGAGCTTGTATCATTATTATTTGATGTAGATATGACGATAGTAAAGGAAGAGTGGCAGGCGGGCGATGGTGCTTTGGCACAGTTTGCATTAACCTACGGTTTGGAGTATGATACTAAGATATTTTCCAAGAAATTTATAGAGTATGCCCAATGTGAAGTAGGATTTGATTATGCACAGGAAAGATATAGATTTTCGTTTGTTGATATGGAAGGGGAGGTAAAGCATTTTGAATTTCTTGGAAGACAATAAAAAGCTCGTATTGGTCCATCGGTCAATGCCGCAGATGGAGATAAAGCAGCCGATCAATGTGATGCTTACTCCGCAATTTTATACGCTGAAAAAAGAGATCCTTCCTATAAAGTTTGCCTATCAGGCAAAAAGGATCGCTGCTTCTCTCTTTGAGGGGATGGTGCCGGAGAGAAGAACCTACGATTATTTTGTCTATAAAGAGGGGGATCAGTGGGTATTTATCGCTTACAGTCTGGAGGAGATCATCGAGTTTCTTCAGAGTAAAGGCCTCTACCCGGAGTCTATCTCGAAACTTTTTTTTGCTCAGCAAGCTGTCGCTGTTTTCAGAGAACCTTATCTCTTAAGCGACAAGGAAGTACTGGGGGTTGTGGATGACAAAGTTGTGGTCATGCCAAGATCAGCGGTCGGGGATGAAGCACTCAATACCACGATGGAACTGCCTAACCCGACAAAAGGTATCGCGATACAAAGCGCTTATGCTTCGGTCCTGAGCCTGAAAGAGGCGTTGGGTTTTGCGGCCATATTTCTCCTTTTTTCCGTACTGTTTATCGCCGAAGGGGTACGATATGGAGGAGATACAAAAGCCGGAACGCAGGAACTTGAAAGTCTGATCGAAGCAAATCCCTCTTTATCCAGTCAATATACAAGAGAGAGTATCGCTGCCAAGTATCGAAAGATCGATGAGGCGGAAAGAAAAAAACGTGAAACGATCAAGGTCCTTCTGGAGATGATCTCCAAAGGCGTAGAGCTGCAGGCGCTCTATATTGATGAAAAAGGCTTTCGGGCAGAGTATGCCGTAAATGAGCCAAGCGCGATCAGGCGGATAGAAAGTCAAGCCAAAAAAGCGAAGTTTACCCTTCAAAAGAGTACTGAGGGAATCAAAGTGGAGGGAAGATTATGAATTTCAGGCGATATCAAAATGAAATGATCGCGGCTGTATCTCTACTGCTCATGCTTACCGCATTTTTTTTCAAGGAGGGACAGATCAGCGGAAAAGAGGAGCGGATGAACGTGTTGCAGGATTCTGTATCTGAAATGCGAGAGGTGATTGCGCTCAAGGAGATATGGGATGACAAGGAGTTGGATAAAAAAGCGAAAGAGTTGCAGACGGCAGTAGCCCCCTCCAAGGTGAAATGGAATCAAAAAAGCAAAAAAGTGACTGCAAGTTATCAGGGGCTGAGTGTCGATGAGTTCAACGTCCTTCTGAAAAAACTCTTGAACCTGGGAGTGGAGATAGAGTTATTTGATGTGAAAAAAGAGCGTACACTCTATGATGTGGAGTTAAGATGCAAATGGTAAAAAAGATAGCAATCCTCATTGCCGTACTCTGGCTTGCCGTGATCGTGATGATGCCAAAACAGGAACTCTACTATCTTCTTGAACAGGAGCTGGCAAAGAAGGATATCAAAATCAGCTCCGAGAAGATCAGCGAAGGCTGGTTCTCCCTCAGTCTCAAAGAGCCTTCGGTGTATGTCAAGGGTATCAAGGTCGCAACGGTCGAAGAGATAGATATTTTTACTTTGCTTTTTTACAGCAGAGCCTCATTGAAGGGGCTGCTTCTTGACAGTTCGCTCGAAAGGTTCGCTCCAGGGCAGATCGATCAGTCAATACTGACACAAAGTGTGTTGAATCCGTTCAAGGTGGCGATCAGCGGCAACGGAGCATTTGGAGAAGCTGAAGGCTCAGTAAATTTAAAAGAGAATCAACTCAAGCTGAAATTTTCTGACAATAAGGATCTTGGCATGTTAAGATCAAAGCTGAAAAAAGATGAAGAAGGGTGGATCTATGAAACATCTTTTTAAGCCTGAGAGAATGAAACAGGTAATGCTCATTTTAGTGGCCATACTGGTTGTGAAACTTTTATGGGTTGTGGTCGCATTTATTTGGTTACCTACTGCAGGGGTAGAATACAGTGAGGAGCGGGGGATCAAAAACCTCTACTACAGGGTCAGGATTGCATCGGACAGACAACCCCAAATAGTTGAACAGCAGAAGGCTGTGCCTCAAGCCAGTATTAAAGATATCGATCTTCTGGGCATCTATAGTGCTTCGGGTAGTACTGTGGTCACGGTACAACATAAAGGGAAAACGAAAGTATTATCGAGAGGCGAATCGATTAATGACTTCGTACTGGAAGGAGCGGGGAGTGATTTTGCAACATTCAGCAAAGAGGAGAAGCTCTATACTGTGACACTGCTCAAGCCCAAGAAAAGCAGCGGCGGTACAGGCAGTATCAAAACCGTGAATGGTTCAGATACGGAGCGTCCAAAAGAGGCTAAAAATGAACAAGACAAGACACCTTCGGGAGAGATCGTTGATGCAGGCGACAGAAAGATTATCGATCGCTCACTGCTGACCCACTATACAACCAATATGGATGATATCTTCAAGGATATCGGGATCCAGGATATGAAAGAGGGGGATACTGTGACAGGTTTCAAGGTAAGCTTTGTTCGTAGAGGAAGCCACTTTTCAAAACTTGGCCTACAAAAAGGCGACATCATAAAATCTGTCAACGGGCAGGAGATCAACAGCTACAATGCTGCCTTTGGCATCTTCAAGGAAGTTCAAAATATGGCAAACATGACACTGGTCATAATCAGAGACAATAAAGAGATGGAGTTAGAGTATGAAGTTAACTAAAATAATTTTAGGTGTGCTATTGATCTTTTCAGCAGGACTATATGCACAAGAGGAAGAGACTGTCGAAGTAAACTTTAGAGACCTGGAAGTGGAAGACTTTGTTCAGATGGTTTCCAAAATCACACAGAAAAATATTTTAATGGAAGGCAATCTAAAAGGGAAAATCAACTTTATTACGACAAAACCCATTAAAAAGAGTTCGCTTTTTACCTTAGCAAACTCTATCTTGGCAGGGAAAGGTTATACCATTGTTGATCAGGGGGATTTTTATAAGGTTGTAAAAAGTCAGGGTGCCCCCAGCGAAGGTGTGCCGGTTGGCAGCAGTATAGAGGGAGATACACTTAGAACAGTAATGTTCCCGCTCAAAAGTTCAAACGCCGCAGTGCTGCGGGCAAAGATCAAACCTTTGCTTGATAAAAGCGATGAAGTTATTTCTTTTAAGGAAAATAATGTTCTGGCAATCACTGCAAAACCTAGGACATTAGCCTCTGTATCCAAGATTATCAATGCAGTTGAGGAACGAGGGGAAAAGAAATCTGTAGTGATTCGACTCAAAAATGCATCTTCCAGAGAAATTTTCGATAATGTTAAAAATATGGCAACCAAGATCTTTCCCAAAGATATAGAAAGTGAAACTGTGGATATTTTTAATGATGAAGCAACGAACTCTATCATTCTTGTTGGGCAACAGGAAAATATTCAAAGAATGATCAAGTATGTGAAGCAGTTGGATATCAAAGGAGAAAGCGTTACCCAGAAAATGTATGTCGTCAGACTTCAAAACTCCAACGTTGAAGAGATGGAGAAGATACTCAGTCAGCTCATCTCACAGATGAACAGCATGACACCGGATACACCTACGAAACAGGGTGAGAAACCACAAAAAGCGATGGTGGTTTCGGATATCGAGAGAAATGCATTGGTTATATTGGCAACATCGGAGCAGATGAAAAACATCCGAGAAACGGTCAATCAGATCGATATCCCAAAGGTACAGGTCTATGTGAAAGCGCGTATCGTGGAGATCAACAAAAACCTGGCCTCACAGATAGGGATGCGTTATGGATTTGAAGGAGGGGCGATCACTTCCCAGGGGCTTTTCTCTGCAGCAGCCAATATGGGAGCCTCCTCTTTGATGGTGTCTCCGACACTATTAGGGTTTTTGAACAATCAGACAACACGATATGATAACTTTGGAAATCCATATACATCAACAGAGAGACCGTTTCAGTTTGACTCCAACATTTCCGAAGTGTTTGCACTGGGTGCACAGATGGACCTGCTTGAAAAAAATGGTGCGGCACATATCCTCAGCGAACCTTCGATCCTCTGTACCAACAACAAAGAGGCGGAGATCTATGTGGGGCAGACCCAATCTATCCTGACCCAGGCGCAGCAGTCCACGCAGGGACAGGGGAATATCATCAACAACTACTCCAGAGAGGATATAGGGATCACCCTCAAAGTGAAACCGCGTCTTTCCAGCAACAACCAGGTGACACTGGAGGTGGTGACCGAGATAGAAGATGTCCTTCCCGGATCTTCTGCCTCAGCAGATAGACCGACAACAACAAAGAGAAAAGTCACGACTAATGCCATCGTCAACAACGGGGAGACGATCATCCTTGGGGGACTGATCAAAAGATCGGGAGGAAATGGTGAATCACAGGTACCGATACTCGGCGATATTCCTATTGTGGGAGAACTTCTCTTCAGCAGTAACTCTGATGTTGAAAGCGAGGAGAACGTTGTCATCTATCTTACGCCTTATATCGTAAGAAAAAGCGGGGATCTTCAAAGACTCAAGTCTGTACTGACAGAGCTTGAAGAGGTACAGAACAGATATAACGAATATGTTTATGAAGGACTTGAAAACGGTGCGCTGAGCACACCAAAAAGCGAGGGAAACAGTCCTGCAAGCCAAAGGATCAAAAGAAAAACAAAAAGCAATTTGGCAATCTTGGATGAGGAGTAGGTGATGCAGTTTTCACGTCTACAGGATGTCAACTTGGACGCGTTGTGGGAAGAGGAGATCAACCACAAGCTGGCGATCAAGCACGCTCTGCTTTTCAGCACCGTTGAAGGCGAAAAGGCCTCCATCGTAGAGGAAAAGACCCTCGCGGATGCCCTCAACTATCTTTCCAAGCTGGATCTGGATTATCCGATCTACCTGGTAGATGCGGAGAGTTTTACCCGACTGAAAAACAAATTTTTGGAGATCCAGACGGGGAGTGACTTCGAAGAGATGTCAACAACCTCCGAAGAACTCATCGAGGTTGAAGCGGACCTTCTGGAGTTTATTCGGAATTCACAGGATCTGCTTGCCAGCGAAGAGTCGGCGCCGATCATCAAGCTGGTCAACTCACTCTTTTTCCAGGCGATTCAAAAAGGCTCAAGTGATATCCATATCGAGAGCGGTGAACGCAAAGGAGAAGTTCGTCTGCGTATCGACGGTGCACTGAAAAAACATATCGACCTTGAGAAAAATATTATTGGACTGGTGATCAACCGTATCAAGGTCATCTCAAGTCTGGACATCTCAGAGAAGCGCGTACCTCAGGACGGCCGTACCCAGATCATGATCTCAGGCAAAACGATCGATGTGAGGGTCTCTATCCTCCCTACCTATTACGGTGAGAGGGTGGTGATGAGGATCCTTTCGCAAAGTGAGCATATTCCGACACTTGAATCGTTGGGGTTTCAGCCCGATATCACCAAAAACCTCTATAAGCTGCTCAACCATGCGCATGGTATGATCTTGGTGACCGGACCTACGGGTTCGGGGAAGTCCACCACACTGCATGCCTGCCTGCAGCATATCGCCACACCCGATAAGAACATTATCACCGTAGAAGATCCGGTAGAATACAATGCGGAGAATATCTCCCAGATCCAGGTCAACACCAAAGTGGGGCTGACCTTTGCTTCGGGGCTTCGCTCTATTTTGAGACAGGACCCTGATATTATCATGGTGGGGGAGATCCGTGACTCTGAGACCGCTGAGATCGCACTGCGCTCCGCACTGACAGGGCACCTTCTGCTCTCTACCCTGCACACCAATGATGCGACCTCCTCTCTGAGCCGTCTGATCGATATGGATATCGAGAGCTTCCTTATCTCGTCAACACTCCTGGGTGTTTTGGCACAAAGATTGACAAGAAAACTTTGCCCTGAGTGCAAAGAAGCGATACCGTTGCCAAAACATATCACGGATGAACTCGATATTGATCCGGAGCAGATGTATTTTCATGCGGTAGGGTGCAAGGCATGCGACTTCACAGGCTACCGTGGAAGACAGGCGATCGCTGAGCTCTTCATGATCGATGATCATGTCAAAGAGATGATGAAGCAGGGGGCGAATGACCACGAGATTCGTGAAGCGATGAAGAAAAAAGGGATGAAAACAATTGCCGATAAACTCAAAGAGATGCTCGTAGCGGGAGAAACAAGCTATGAAGAAGCATTGCGTGTCGGACTCATGGATGGGTAAAATAGCGTGTTGAAACGTAAGGCTTTTACTCTTCTTGAGGTACTGATCTCGATCGCACTGCTAACCCTTGTCATGCTTACGCTCAATCACAGCGTAGCGATACTTCGCGACTCCAATACCCACCTGTTTGATTATCTGAAAACTGCAAAAAGCGAAACAAAAGTACTCAATACGCTCTATCTGGATATTGCCGGCTCTGACGGGAACCTTACGATCTCCAAGGATGAGTTTTCGAGACTCTGTATCGAAGAGACGACAAACTCACTTTATGAACTTCCTACGGCAAAAGTGTGTTGGGTGGTTTTAAAGCAGGATAATACACTAGCACGCGTAGAAGGAAACAACTATAGTATTCCGGTCGGATATGAAAGCCATGTTGAAGTAGATGTTTTGGTCAAAAATCTTGAGCTTTTTGATACCTACCATGAAAAAGGTAAAGTTCTAGTGTTGATAAAGGAACGTAATAAGGAGGCAATGGGATTTATGATACAGGGGATCACTAAACCGGAACCTAAAAAGAAAGATAATAACACAACCCAACAGGGGAACGTACCCTCCTCACCCGCAAACTCTCAGCCAAATTTAATCTGACCATAAATTTTGTTACAATACTTACTACCATCAAGGAGGAGTAAGCCATGTCAAAGAGCTATGAGAAATTGGGTCTTTTCTATCTGGGAAAAGATGTCGATAAAGAGACGATGCAGGCTACGCAAGCCCTGACTTTGCTGAAAAATAAAAACTTTACGACACATGCTGCGATCATAGGGATGACCGGATCGGGAAAGACAGGTCTGGGTATCGGGATCATAGAAGAGGCGGCCCTGGACAATATCCCTTCGATTATTATCGATCCCAAAGGAGATATGGGAAACCTCTGCCTGATCGACCCGGATTTCAGGGCAAGCTCTTTTGAGCCATGGATCACTGATGAGGCACAGAGTCAAAATGAAGATATCGCTGTCTATGCACAGGCAACGGCAACACAATGGAAAGAGGGGATTGAGAGCTGGGATCAGGAGCGTGACCGCATAGAGAAGTTTTATTCTGTTGATAAGACGATTTATACACCCGGGAGCTCGGCGGGCGTTGCGATCAATGTGATGAACTCGCTTGAAAGTCCTTCTCTGGAAATGATGGAGGAGGCAGATACGCTGGGCGCCTATCTCAAAAGTACCGTAACCGGTCTGCTTTCATTTATAGGGATCGATGCAGATCCGGTGGAGTCCAAAGAGTATATCCTTCTGGCACAGATTCTTTCAAAATCATGGATGCATCAAGAAAAACTGAGTATCGAAGGGCTGATCGGAAAGATCATCAATCCTTCGTTCGCCCATATCGGCGTGCTTCCGCTTGAAGACTTTTATCCTCAGGAACAGCGCTTTGTGCTGGCAACGAGATTCAATGCACTGCTTGCTTCCCCTGGTTTCGCACAATGGCTCAAAGGGGATGAGCTTGATATCCAAAAACTGCTTTACGATGAAAACGGCAAAGCGAAAATAGCTATCTTCTCTATCTCCCATCTCAATGATAATGAACGAATGTTTTTTGTCACCCTTCTGCTCAACAGATATATCTCATGGATGAGACTCCAGAGCGGTACAGCAATCCTCAGAACAATACTCTATATGGATGAGATATTCGGATTCTTCCCTCCGACGAAGAATCCTCCAAGCAAAGAGCCGATGCTCCTGCTTCTGAAACAGGCGCGTGCGTTTGGCGTAGGTGTCGTGCTGAGCACACAAAACCCCGTAGATATAGACTATAAAGGACTATCCAATATCGGTACATGGTTCATAGGTCGATTGCAGACTACCCAGGATATCGATAGGGTCATAGAGGGGCTTGGCGGGAAAATAGATTCTGATTTTTCAAAAAGTGAGATCAGAAATATTCTCTCGCATCTGGCAAAACGAACCTTTTTTCTGAAGAGCGCACACCTGGATCAGATCCGGCTTTTTACAACAAGATGGGCACTCTCCTACCTTAAAGGGCCGCTCAAACACGGAGAGATCGCACAACTGATGGAGGAGAAGAAGAGAGAACAAAGCGCTCTTGAACGTCCAGCGATCTCTAGAGAGACAATCAGTCAAAACTTTGAACCCTACCAGAAGATAGATACTTCCATACCGCAGTACTATGAACCGGATATCACGCAGACCAATCATTTTGTTCCAAGCTTGTGCGCAAAAGCAAAAGTCCATTTTTATCAGGAGCGAAGAGCAATCGACGAGGTGTATGAGTATCTGCTGGAGCTCCCTCTCGATCCTAAAGTGAAGAAAATCGACTGGCAGGAGTCAAAAGCGGTGGACGAGGATTGTTTTATCTATCCACATATAGCGCCACAAAAGGCGCAATTCGGTGCATTACCGCAGATGGTTTTGGAAGATAGAGGATTGAAGCAGACAAGAAGCGTATTGGAAGAGTGGCTGTACCGGACAAAAGAGCTGGAGCTTTTTAAGTGTGTGTCGCCTAAGCTGGAATCTAAAGCAGGGGAGAGTCATACGGATTTCATGATACGGCTGCAAGAGAGCCTGAACGAGTCTAAAGAGCGTGATATAGAGAAACTCCAGGAGAGTTATGCCAAGAAAGAGAAGGTGTTTCTTACCCGTCTTAATCGTGCCAAAGAGCGGCTTCAGAGTGAATCTGCAGATTCACAAAACTCAATCCTTGAGACAGGCATTGCGATACTAGGAGCACTTTTTGGGAAAACAACTCCTGCCAATATAGGCACTGCGGTCAGAAAAGGGAGTAGAGTCCTCAAGGAACGCGGGGACATGGGGAGGGCCCAAGAGCGTGTCGCTGAAGCAGAAGCCGCTTTAGAAGAACTGGAGATTGAACTAGAAGAGAAAATCGACCTTTTGGATGAAAAGTATCGCATTGAAAACTATGAGGTCGAACGTTTTGGTATCAGGCCAAGAAAGAGCGATATAGTGGTTGAGGAGTGTGCCATTGTCTGGAGAGCGAGTTAGCTGCAAAAAAAGTATTGACATTAAAATTAATTATGATATTATATTTGCATATGATAATAAACTTTCTTATGAATATGGGGAAGAAAAAAAGGAAGTACAATGCAAGTGTTTACGAATACAAAAACAGGCAAAACGGTGATGCGTGATGCTCCTCAGGAGAGCAAAGTAGAGTATGACGGCAAAATGATGATCCTGGAGATTGATAACGATGGGATTATCACCTATGCCAATCGTACCTTGAGGGATATGCTTGATTATGACAAAGAAGAGATCATAGGACTTCCTTATGTCGTAAGTGTGCATCCGGATATGCCAGAGGGACTCTACAACCAGGCATTTGAAGTAGCGAATGCAGGGAAAATCTGGTCAGGATATGAAAAGTCCATTACTCGTAACGGCCACTACTTCTGGACATCTGTATGTGTACAGCCAAAGTATCAAATGGACCAGTCGATCAATGGATATATTATCAGAAAAAAACCGCCGGAAGCAGAGATGATAAAAGAAGTGCAGAAAGAGTATGCCAGACTGGCTTCAGAGGATGTCTCAGCGTGCAGAAGCGAATTCTGCGGAGAACTGAATTTTCGTCATTAATCAGAGAGCAAAAAGCGTGTTCAGCCTTTGCTCCCCGGTTTAACCGCTTCGCTCTCCCCGCTTTTGCACATTGGGCATTCTTCTGGTGTATAGATCTCAAAAGTAAAGTCACCCAAAGAGAAAAATGGCACATCACCTGGAAGTTGGCACTCCGGTTTGGCTGCGATATTGCTGCCTTCCCGATGACAAAATCCCCTGTTCGCCAGTGAGGCAAAGGCAACGACCTTGCCGCCGAGTTCTTCGATCGCTTTTGCGGCTTTCAGTGCAGAACCACCAGTGGTGATAATATCCTCACAGATGATCACCTTTTCACCCTGAGCGATCTCAAAACCACGTCTAAGTTCCATGCCGCCCTCTTTTTTTTCGACAAAGATCGAGCGGACATCGAGTGATCTGGCAAGTTCATATCCTGCCAGTACCCCGCCAAGTGCGGGAGCACATACGGTCTCTACCTCAATACCCGCTTCTCTGATCATCGCAGCAAGTGCGTCAGTAAGCTCAGCCGCCTTTTTGGGATATTCAAGTACTTTGGCACTCTGAAGGTACCTGCTTGAGTGGTTGCCGCTGGCTAGAAGGAAGTGTCCTTCCAGCAATGCATTGGCGTCTTTGTAGGCTTGCTCAACATTCATTCTAAACCTTTAGGATATCTACTTCTTTTGCTTTGAAAAGCTCATCGATCTTTACAATATGCTCATCAGTGATCTTCTGGATCTGCTCTTGCGCTCTTTTTGATTCATCTTCGCTGATCGCTTTGTCTTTTTCAAGCTTCTTGATCTTGTCGTTTCCGTCTTTTCTTACGTTTCTTACAGCCACTTTTGCATGCTCTGTCATTGCTTTGGCCTGTTTTACGATATCCTGACGCTGTTCTGTAGTCATCGGCGGGAAGAAAAGCTTGATAAAGTTGCCATCATTATTTGGGTTCACACCGATGTTTGCTTCCTGGATGGCCTTTTCGATAGCCCCTAAAAGTGGTTTTTCCCATGGTGTGATCGCGATGGTTGTTGCATCGGTCGCAATAACGCTTCCAACTTGATTAAGCGGAGTGGGATTACCATAATAGTTTACCTTGATATTGTCTACAATGGCAGTAGTAACTTTGCCTGTTCTCAGTGTTCCAAAGTCTCGCTTAAGTGCTTCAATACTTTTATCCATATTTGTTTTGGTCTGTTCAAATACCTCGTTTACCATATCGTTGCTCCTTGGTATAAATTAGGGAATTTTACCCTTTTTTACCTTTTTTAGTACTTCATGATCTAGAGAGGAAGGTGATTAATGAATAGTGTGATAAGTGTAGCGAATGGATTTCCAAGAAGTGCGATCCTCTTGGAAACGTATTTACTGTGCAGGTGCTACAGGGGCGGCAGGAGTGTCTATCCCAGCCGGAGTAAGGGGTACAGAAGGTACCTTTTCGCCGGTCGTTGAGACCTCGATCGTATCTGCTACTGATCGTTTGTTTTCGCTAGTATAAAGATAACCCAGTGCCAATGTATTTATGATCAGTACAAGTCCCAAAGTAAAAGTAAGTTTAGTTAAAAATCCAGTTGGCCCTTTTGCCCCGAACACAGACTCGTTACTTCCGCTGTATGCTCCAAGTCCGATACTTGAACTCTTTTGAAGAAGAACGGCAATGGTAATGAGAATGCTCAGTACTATTTGTACAATTAAAAGTGTAAATGTCATCAATGCCTCTTTTTTAAATATGAATAGCCAAAATGAATTTTTGGTATAATGCCGCGATTATATCTAAAAATTTATGAAATAGCGATGAAGATGGAGAAGGTGTGCCCAATAAAATCAAGAAACAACCTCATATAGTAAAAGGATTTTCAAGATTTGCGCATACCTATGAACAGTATAATATGATACAGGCTGAAGTAGCAAAACAGCTTGTATCCAGCCTGAAAGAGAAATACTATTCAACCGTGATAGATGTTGGCTGTGGAAGCGGTGCGGTGTTTAAAAGCCTTAGAGAATGCTCTATTCGGTTTGACAGATTCATCGCGCTTGATCTTTCTGCAGAGATGCTCGCACTGCACCCCTCCGGCGCCAATATCATTAAAGAGTGTGTAGATTTTAGCAGCGATGAGTTACTGGGTGAATTCGTCGGTGATAAGGATACTTTGCTGCTCTCTTCTTCTGCGCTTCAGTGGAGCACAGATCTGGATCGGACACTTTCCGCGCTCTCTAGGTGCGCCAAGAGGGCCTGTTTTGCCATCTTTACTTCCGGCACGTTTAAGACACTGCATCAAAATGCCGGTATCACCTCTCCTATCTATAGTGAACAAGAAGTCAGAGCGGCGATTGGAAACTATTATGATGCGACCTTTGTGCTACACTCTTATCAGCTAAGGTTTCAGGATACCAAAGAGATGTTCCGTTATATCCAAAAAAGCGGTGTAAGCGGCGGAGAAAGACGGCTTGGATATAGCAAAATGAAACGTTTGATGGAGGAGTATCCTCTGGATTATCTGGAGTTTGAAGTACTCTTTGTGGAGGCTACGGCTATTTAGCCAAGTGCTTGAGGAAAAAATCCTTTTCAACTCCATAAAGCCCATACCGGACCTCTTTCGCGATCTCAGAGAATACCGGATCAATGAGTTTAAAGCTCTCTTCAAGTACCCGGGCAGACTCTTGTGCCCTTGAGAAATTTGCGATCACCAGATCCACAATATTACTGCGCTTCAGTTCACTTTCAATGCTCTTTTTCTGCACATCATTTTCTATATCTCTAAAATAGAGGCGCTCTTGTGAATAGAGAGTTTGCAGTCTGTGCCTGAGTGATTTGAGTTGAGAAGTAAGAGAGGCATCATCGTAGATATAACGATTGATATCCTCTATCACACGGATACCCTCTTTGAGCCGGTTCAAGTTGGCATCGATAAGACGCGCAACTTTCTCCGGTGATTCCGAATTAGTCATCGTTTCCAAAGATACCTAGAAGCTGAAGCAGTGCAGTAAATATGTTGAGGAAGTCAAGATATAAAGATACTGCAGCATCTACCGGCGAGTCATAGGCGCCGTTAGCGATATTTTGCGTGTCATAGATCGTGAAGAGACTAAAGAGCAGCAAGATACCTGCTGTAATGATGATATGCATGATAGGGCTTTGCAGCAGGAAGTAGTTCACCAGTGACCCAACCACAACAATGATCAGCGTAATAAAGAGCGGTTTCCCCCAGCTTGCATAATCTTTCTTGCTGTTGATAGCAAAAAGACTCAGTGCCCCAAAAAGTACAGAAGTCATCAAAAATGCATTACCAATCACAGCGCCGTTACCTGCTCCGATCAATGAAGCCAAAAGCGGAACAAGTGATACGCCTGTAGCGAAAGTGAAAACAAAGAGTGCCGCTAGGTTCAGGCCCGGTTTATTTCTTGTCATTCCCAAGCCGATAAAGAGCATAAAGAGTTCAAAGCCGAAAATAAACCATTTATACTGCATAACAACATGCGCATAAGGCATAGTAAGGTATGCTCCTACAGCTGCTGCGATCATACTTGCAGCCAAAAGCTGATAGGTCTGCTTCATAAAACCGACAGAAGCACCCTCCTGAACATAACCGGATTCAGCGGTATTGCTGTAGTTTCTATTGTATAGAGCCATTTTTATGTATCCTTTAATAAATTAATTTTAACGCTAGTATAATTTGCTTTGTTTAATCTAAGATTAATCACAAGAACTTATTGCATACTACGTTCTTTTTGCAGTAACAGATACTCTTTTTGTGCCAGTTCAGCCTCTGATTTGTTTTCCATGATCTGTGTATTGGCAGTCGTTGCCTCAGGCTCTTTAAGTTCGGGATCGCTCATACAGGCTGTGACCAACAGCATAGCAGATAAAAACAGTAAAAATCTCATATATTCTCTTTTTTTAATAAATATGTAGTTGTTATAGTATTCTATTTTTGTCAATTAAATCAAGAAGAAGCTTTTAATCGCTTCTGCAATCATTTATAACAATTATATTAGAGTTGCATTAACAAAAAAAGAACAACAGAGTGTATTTATATAAATTTATGTAAGTAAATCATACAATTCAAAAAAAAACTAAAAAATCAAACTTTTTTCAAAAAAACCCTTGACAACAAAGGAGTTTTTGTCTATAATTCCCGTCCACAAACACAGAGACCTAGGCTGAGTTAGCCCAGAGAGTGCGAGTGAATGATCTTTGACAACCAAATATA
>DSDW01000092.1 GCA_011048515.1 Campylobacterota bacterium
CATATACCATGCCGTATAATCCATCGAAATACCCAGGATAAAAAGCCCTATCAGAAAGGCTGTCTGGTTGCCTCTTTTTTTATAATAGTAGGCGATCCCCAGCGGGAAGAGCCACTGAAACACCGTACCCATCGCCACCATGATAAACTTCGGACACGGCAGGATGTAGCACACCCCATGTCCCCCTTCATGCACGATACCCAAAGTCTGGTTGATAACAAACTGATAGAGGATAAAAAGAAATTCAAGAATCCCGTTGATCTGATGCGGGGTCATTGTATAAGGTTTGTAATTGACATAAAGAATAAAGAAAAGTGTCAAGAGTATCAAAACTGCCTTTTTGGCAGATTTGGTAGGAAGGTGGTCCCGGTCAGTTTGTGTCTCTTGAAGAAGATGACTGAACCTGGACTTTTTCAAGGGTGCTCCTTAAACATTCATACACTCGTCATCCTCGGGCTTGACCCGGGGATCCATAGGTGTAGATTCCCGATGCCCGTAGGGAATGCCCCTGGGGTGCGAAGTCGGGAATGACGGGTTCTTAGATATCGCGTGGATCTACGATCTTCCCGGCGATCGCAGAAGCAGCCGCGACTGCCGAGTTTGCCAAGTAGATCTCAGAGGTTCTCGCACCCATACGGCCTACGAAGTTACGGTTGGTCGTTGCCACACAACGCTCTCCGTCACCAAGGATACCCATATACCCGCCAAGACACGCACCGCAGGTAGGGTTGGAGACGACCGCACCCGCATTGATAAGGATATCAAGGAGTCCCTCATGCTGTGCCTGAAGGAGGATCTTCTGTGTTCCCGGCGTGACAATCATACGTGTGTGTTTTGCCACACGCTTGCCCTTCATGATCTCAGCAGCGATCCTGAGATCTTCGATACGTCCGTTCGTACAGGAACCGATCATGACCTGGTCGATCTTGATATCATCAGCTACTGCTGTTTCAACCGGCTTGCCGTTTTCAGGAAGGAACGGATAAGCAATTACAGGAGAGAGTGCTGCAGTGTCGATCGTGATCGTCTGGCAGTACTCTGCATCCGCATCAGCGTAGTGGATCTTCGGTTCCGCTCTAAGACCGCCGTTTTCAGCCTTTCTCTCTTCAAGGTATTTGAGTGTCACCTCATCCACTGCGAAGACACCGTTCTTTGCACCCGCTTCGATCACCATGTTTGCGATAGAGAACCTGTCTGACATGCCAAGGTACTGTACTGCCTCACCCGTGAACTCGATCGCTTTGTATAGCGCTCCGTCCACGCCGATCATACGGATCAGCTCAAGGATAATATCTTTACCGTAAATGTGTTTGCCAGGTTTACCGGTCAATACCACCTTAATCGTTTCAGGCACTTTGAACCAGTTGCCCCCTGTGATCATACCAAACGCAAGGTCCGTACTCCCCATCCCCGTAGAAAATGCGCCCAGTGCACCATGCGTACAGGTGTGGGAGTCCGCACCGATGATCACATCGCCGGGAACCACAAGCCCTTTTTCAGGAAGCAACGCATGCTCGATCCCCATATCCTTCTCATCAAAGAAGTACTTCATGTCATGCTTGTAGGCAAATTCTCTGCTGATCTTTGCCTGGTTTGCCGAAGCGATGTCTTTTGCCGGGATATAGTGATCCATCACGATACAAAAGTTATCCGGCCGTGCCAGTTTTGTCGCCCCGCTCTCTTCGAATGCCTTGATAGAGATCGGCGTCGTGATATCATTACCGATGATCATATCGATATCTACTCTTACGATCTCTCCAGCCTTTACTTCACGACCTGCGTGCTCTGAAAAGATCTTCTCTGTAATAGTTTGACCCATGATGTTATCCTTGATAGTACAGTGTAAATTACGCGAATTATATCGAAATTTTTTTATGTTAGAATTTCACTATCATTTCCACCAAGGTAACTCCATGAAATTGTACGAACTACAGGCCATCGCCAAACGACTGAACGACTTTAGTTTCATCAGCCGTGCAAGACGCGTGGAGGACAACACCATAGAACTTGTCTTCGATAAAAACGAGAGCTACTTTTTCACGATGACCAGAGGGCACAGTTTTGTATACAAAGCCCCTTCCCAGAGACCGATGCAGAGCTATAATGCCCCCTTTGACACCCTGCTTCACTCACTGCTTTCAGCCAGCAAGATCCTCTCTGTCGAAGTGCCAGGGAACGACCGTATACTGCGCATCAAAATCGCTCCCAAAAGCTCCTACAAAGATAAGATCGTAGCGCTCCAACTGGAGTTTACAGGGAAAAATACCAATGCCATACTGCTGGATGAGTACGGGATCATCATCGAAGCACTCAGACATATCGATGCACAAAGTTCCTTCCGGGTGATACGCCCCGGCGTGGAGCTGCTTGACCTCCCCTCGTTTGAGCGCAAAGAGGAGGAGGGGGAGCTGAGCGATGTCGATCGGTTCCTCGAAGAGAAATATACGCTGGTTCAGGCCCAAAAACTCAGAGAGCTCAAAAAGCAAAAGCTGGCCGCAACGCAAAAAAAGATCGATAAACTCGAAGCGCTGCTTGCACAGCTGCCAAGCGAAACGCAGCTTGAAGCCCAGGCAGTCCAATACGCCAACTATGCCAACCTCATCCTCGCAAACCTCTACCAGATCAAAGCCTACGATACAAAACTCGAGACCTATGACTTTGAGGGCAATCAGGTGAGCATCCCTTTCCCGAAAGGGATAAAGATCAACAGACTCTCAGACCACTACTTCAACCTCTCCAAGCGTGCCAGGAATAAAGCCAAAAACATCCATATTGAAAAAGACAACCTGGAGAGCAAAAAAGCGTTCTATGAGAATATCTGCTATGCCCTGCAGCAGGCCCGCACCCCTTATGAACTCGAGCTCCTCGTACCCAAACGTGCCAAGTCCCTGCGAAAAAAAGAGAAACTCAAAGAGGGGGAACTCTTCTGGATCGAAAACTACAAGGTATTCGTCGGGCGCAACAGCACCGAAAACCAAAAACTGCTCCAGCTTGCCAAGGCCAACGATGTCTGGATGCATATACGGGACATCCCCTCTTCCCATGTCATTATCCGCACCGACAAACAAAATCTGCCCGAATCGGTCATCCGGGCCGCAGCCAAACTCTGTGTTGACTTTTCTGTCAAGAACCCGGGAGATTACGAAGTCGACTATACGCAGCGTAAATTTGTCAAAGTTCAGGAGGGTTCCAATGTACTTTACAATAAATACAACACCATCCATGTGACCAAAGAGGGTGTGGAAATCAGAGTATAACTCACCATTTGCTATAATATAGCCATACTAACATCAGGACATCATTATGATACAAAACCTCTCAGAGTTTCAACAGCGCTTGATCACCGGTGTAGGACTCATCGCACTTGTTTTAGTTATTGGGTTGATCGACAGCTTTACGCTCGCCTGGGCATTTTTGGGGGTGGTGTATATCATCGCTTTTTTTGAAGCGATGAGACTCTTTGGCCTTCGTTCCAACAGTGCCTTTTTCTGGGCTGCTTTTATCTGGATCGTTGCCTATTTCTATCCAAATCCTGATGACCTCTTCTTCTTTGTTGCCGTGGTTTTTGGTGCCTCCATCGCCTATTTTCACAATTTTGACAAGAGACTCCTCCTCCCCTTCCTCTATCCCGTCAGCGGAATGCTCTTTGTCCTGATGCTCTACCAGGATTTCGGCATCATGACGATGTTCTGGCTAGTTGTTGCCGTCACATTGACCGATACGGGAGCCTACTTCACCGGCAAAAAGTTCGGAAAAACAAAGTTCTCTGACACTTCTCCGAACAAGACACTCGAAGGGGTCTTTGGCGGTATCTTCCTTGCCACAGTGATCGGAAGTCTTATCGGTACCCTTGTCGTACCGTTTTGGATCGCTGTAATGGTCACACTCATCACTTCTGTCGCTTCTGTATTTGGCGACCTTTTCGAATCCTATCTCAAACGTGAAGCGGGGGTCAAGGACTCCGGGGATATCCTTCCGGGGCATGGCGGCGTACTTGACCGTATCGACGGCTACCTCTTTGGTGCCGTCATGATGCTGATCTCGATGAGAGCGTTGATCTGAGTATGCAGAGCATCGTACTCTTAGGCTCTACGGGCTCCATCGGGGTCAATACACTGCACATTGCCAAGCGATACCATATCGCAGTCGAAACACTGGTGGCAGGAAACAATATCGACCTGCTCAACCGACAGATCGCAGAACACCGTCCCCGGAGAGTCGTTATCGCCAATGAAGCAGACATATCTAGAGTCAGACATCCCGATGTGCGCGCGGGCAGCGAAGCGATCCTGGAGGCGATCGAAGAGAGCCAAAGCGATATGGTTGTCAATGCGCTCGTCGGGTATGTGGGACTGGCTCCCACACTGAAGGCAACAAGCCTCGGCAAGAGAGTGGCACTGGCCAACAAGGAGTCTCTGGTCGTTGCCGGAGAGTTCATCGATATCTCCCTGATCACCCCGATTGACTCGGAGCACTTCGGGCTCTGGTACCTGATGAATGAGCGCCCCTTCTCCAAGCTCTATATCACAGCCAGCGGCGGGGCGTTCAGAGAGTGGGAGATAAAAAAGATGCACAGTGCAAGCTTTGCAGATGCGCTCAAACACCCTAACTGGTCGATGGGCGACAAGATCACGATCGATTCAGCGACCATGACCAATAAACTCTTTGAACTCCTGGAAGCCAAATGGCTTTTTGATACGACCAAGATCGATGCCTTGATCGAAAAGAACTCCATTATCCATGCATTGGCCGAGTTCAAGGACGGTTCTACCACAGCACATTTTGCCGGAGTGGACATGAAACTGCCCATCGCTTTTGCCTTGCGGGGAGAAGTCAATGAGCCGATCCTGCCTCCTACGGATTTGCTGTCGATAGGGAGCATCGAGTTCCTGCCCATAGAAGAAGAGAGATACCCTATCTGGCAGATCAAAGAGCATATTCTGGCAAATCCCCACTTGGGAGCAGTAGTCAACGCAGCCAATGAAGAGGCGATCGAAGCCTTCAAACATGGTCGGTGCAGTTTCTTCGGGATGAGCGAAATGGTACTGGATGCCTATAAAAAATTTGAAAGCTTCAAAGCCGCAACGATCGAAGAGGTCATTGCGATCGATAAAGAGGTAAGAGATTATGTTAAAAAGTGATAAAGTCCTGATCTTGCACGGCTGGGGCGGGAGCGATGCCCCGCACTGGCAGGCTGAGCTGGCTGCCGAAGTAGCAAAAAACTACGGCACGGTCTCTTTCCCGCTTCTGGACAACTGCCACTTCCCAAGCAGGAACCGCTGGATCAAACAGGTGATGCAGATCCTTAAGGAGTTCAAACCCGATACCGTGGTCTGCCACTCCCTGGCAAATACACTCTGGCTCTGGCTCTGTGAAGAGGAGGAGATGTGTACGGTGGAACGGCTCTTTATGGTCTCTCCTCCCAGTCTTCAGACAGAAGAGAAGACGATCAGGACCTTCTTCCCCGCACCGATGCCAGACTCCCTGCATGCCAAAGAGGTGCAGATGATCGTTTCTGACAATGATCCCTGGATAAAAGTGGATGAGGCAACAGAGATCGCATCCCATTACAGTATACCACTGAGTGTCATCAAAAACGCAGGACATATCAATGCCGACAGCGGATACGGAAAATGGGAACTGATAGAAAATCTGATAATGGAGAAAAACGATGATAAATAGTAGAGAGGACTCCTGATGATCTTAAGCATCGAAAGCAGCTGTGATGACAGCTCAATAGCGATCACAGAGATAGCAACCAACAAGCTTCTCTACCACAAGAAGATCTCCCAGGAAGCAGAACATGCCTGCTACGGAGGTGTCGTGCCTGAGCTTGCTTCCAGACTGCATGCCGTGGCACTTCCCAAGCTGCTTGAAGAGACCAAACCCTACTTCGACAGACTCAAAGCCGTAGCAGTCACCAACCAGCCCGGGCTGGGCGTCACACTCCTGGAAGGGATCGCTATGGCCAAGACCCTGGCATCCCTTCAGAAGATTCCATTGATCTCTGTACACCATCTCAAGGGACATATCTACTCGCTTTTTATCGAAAAGGAGACCATCCTGCCTCTCCTGGTCCTGCTGATCTCCGGGGGGCATACACAGGTCATACGGGTAGAGAGTTTTGAACATATGGAGATACTGGCGACCAGTATGGATGACAGTGTGGGAGAGAGCTTTGACAAAGTAGCCAAAATGATGGGGCTGGGGTACCCTGGCGGTCCTATCATCGAAGCGCTTGCCCTCAAAGGGGATGAAGATCGTTTTGATCTGCCTGTTCCGCTCAGAAACTCGAAGCTCATTGCCTTTTCTCTCTCCGGACTTAAAAATGCTGTGCGTCTGGAGATCGAAAAGCTCGGCGGCATCGAAGGGATGAGCGAACAGGACAAGTGTGACCTCTCGGCAAGCTTCCAAAAAGCACTCAAGCTTCACCTGCTGCAAAAGAGCAAAAAGATCTTCGCATCCCAGCCTGTCAAAGACTTTGCGATCGTGGGGGGTGCCTCGGCCAATCAATATATCAGAGGCGCCTACCAGAAACTCTGTGATGAGTTTGGTAAAACCCTCCATGTCGCACCGCTTCAATACTGCTCGGACAATGCCGCCATGATCGGACGCTATGCGCTCGATGCCTATCAGAAAAAACAGTTTACCGATCCTTATGAGATCGACATTGTCGTCACCAAAAAACAACAAGCCGGAATGCTCCTCTAGCCTCGTTCTTCTCTATTTTCAGACTCTTCCCGGGAGTTGGGGTTTTACACCCGGTTTCTAAGCACTTTTTGGCTAAAATATATACTATTATAACCCCACAGAACGGAGTGCAAAATGGCAGAATACGGTGCTAGTAATATCAAGGTCCTCAAAGGTCTCGAAGCGGTAAGAAAAAGACCGGGGATGTATATCGGTGACACCTCTGAAAAAGGGCTTCACCACCTAGTCTATGAAGTAGTCGACAACTCGATCGATGAAGCGATGGCAGGCTACTGTGATACGATCAAGGTCACACTCACAAAAGAGGGTTCGGCGATCATCGAGGATAATGGCCGCGGTATCCCGGTCACAGAACACCCGACAGAAAAGATCTCCGCGGCGACAGTCGTACTTACCGTCCTTCATGCCGGCGGTAAATTCGACAAAGATACCTATAAGGTCTCAGGCGGACTTCACGGGGTTGGTGTCTCTGTTGTCAATGCACTTTCTAAAAAACTGGATATGACGATCTTCAAAGATGGACAGATCCACACACAAAGCTTCCAAAAAGGTATCCCCGTTGCACCGCTGGAATCAGGGGATACCACAAGAAAACACGGGACCAAGATCGAGTTCTGGCCTGACGAAACGATCTTCACAGAGTCGGTAAAGTTCAAGAAAGAGATCCTGATGAAGCGTTTCAAGGAACTCTGTTACCTCAATCCGAAGATCACGATCGACTTCAGGGACGAAAGAGACGGCACCAAAGAGCTCTTCCACTTTGAGGGCGGCATCCGTCAGTTTGTTGAGGATATGAACACAAAAGAACCTCTCTCCACTGCACAGTTCTTCAGCGGCAGCGCAGAAGACTCAGAGGGGGGAACTGTTGAGATCGATATTGCGATGATGTACTGCAACTCAGATACCGAAAAGGTACTCTCCTTCGTAAACAACATTAAAACTCTGGAGGGGGGTACGCACGAAGCAGGATTCAGGGCCGGTCTCACCAGATCACTGGCGAGCTACATCGCAAAAAATGCCAATGCCAAAGAGAAAAATACGAAAATCACCGGGGATGACTGTAAAGAGGGACTGATCGCTATCGTCTCTGTACGTGTACCGGAACCGCAGTTCGAAGGGCAGACGAAAGGAAAACTGGGTTCAAGCTATGTACGACCGCTTGTCCAAAAACTCTTTAGCGAAAACTTCAACAAATACCTCGAAGAGACGCCGATCGAAGCCAAAGCGATCATGGACCAGGTCCTTCTTGCGGCCAGAGGACGTGATGCGGCAAAACGCGCAAAAGAGCTTGTAAAACGCAAAGACTCGATGAGCGTAGGAACACTGCCGGGCAAACTTGCAGACTGCCAAAGCAAAGACCCTGAGATCTCCGAGATCTACCTTGTGGAGGGTGACTCTGCGGGTGGTTCAGCAAAACAGGGACGTGACAGGGTATTCCAGGCGATATTGCCTCTGAAAGGTAAGATCCTCAATGTCGAGAAAGCCCGTCTTGACAAGATCCTCAAATCTGATGAGATCAAAAATATGATCACTGCGCTTGGCTGCGGTATCGGTGACGAATTCGACGAAGAGAGACTGCGATACCACAAGATCATTATCATGACCGATGCGGATGTCGACGGCAGCCATATCCAAACACTGCTGATGACCTTCTTCTTCAGATTCCTGAGACCGGTGATTGAAAAAGGGTATCTCTATCTTGCTCAGCCGCCGCTTTACCGTTACAAGAAGGGGAAAAACGAAATGTATCTCAAGGATGATGTAGAGCTGAACAGCTTCCTGATTGAGAACGGTATTTCAGCGATCGAAAGCCAGACGATGGGAGAGAACGATCTCATTAACCTGTTCAAGCTTGTCGGACACTATAAAATGACCCTGAAAGATCTGGAGAACCGTTTCGCATTGACAGAAGTAGTGCGCTATATGATCGAGAACCCTGATATCATAGCAACATCAAATGAGACTCTCTTTAAGACCATCGAAGCCTATATCAACGCACTTGGCTATAATATTCTCAACCAATCGGTCACCGAAGAGCATATCCACCTTTATGTGCAGACCAAAGACGGACTTGAGGAGCTGGTCATTGATGATGTTCTCTTTACCAACCCGCAATACAACAGTGCGATCGAGATCCATAAACGCATCAAAGAGCATGTTACAGATGAGTTTGATGACCGGGATCTGCTTGAACTTTTCGAACAGATAGAAAGCAACGCCAAAAAAGGTGCCTATATCCAACGCTACAAAGGTCTGGGTGAGATGAACCCTGAGCAGTTGTGGGAGACGACAATGACACCGGAGAACAGAAAACTGCTTCAGGTGAAAATCGATGATCTCGAAACCGCAAGTGAAACCTTTACACTCTTTATGGGAGACGAAGTTGAACCTAGACGTAACTACATCGAAACCCATGCAAAAGACGTAAAACACCTGGATGTCTGATGCTCCTGTCCGAACTTGAGGAACGGGGAAGACGCTTTAAGCTTGCCCTCAGAGCTGCGATACCGATTCTTTTATTGGCTGCATTGGTTTTCTACACCACATTCCTCAAAGGGGAGATCGTTGATCTTAACTTTGAAAACAATATACTCATCGCTGCGATGGTCTTTATCTCAGTCTACTTTATCTACTTCTTTCTTGAAAGGAGCGCAGAAGAGTCCCTGATAGACCCCGTTACGCACGGTTTCAATGAAAAAGCATTTTGGGACAAGCTCAAAAAGAAAAAATCCGATGTTTTGGCACTCATTGTTATCGATAACCTCTATTTGATCAACCAGAACTACAGTAACGAGCAGATTGATCTGCTCCTCTACAACCTGACACACAAACTCAACCATTATTTCCGGAACAAAGGAGTAAAAGAACCGTTGATCGCAAGACGTTACGGAGCAGAGTTTCTTGTAGGCCTGGAGAGTACTGATGGACCTATTGCAGACATTATCGATGCATTTATTGACAAATACAGCAGTATTGATAATATAGAGCTGGATTATCAGTATGCCGTAATCACCAATCCGGATCTGGACCACGAAAAAGATATCTCCCAACTTCGCAATATTTTAAATACGGGTCAACGCAAAGACAAACCCTCCAGGGAAGCGGTAAAAGATGCCAAAGAGTATACCCAGATCGAACAGTCTATTGTCTCAGCTATGAAAAACGGGGAGCTTTCTCTCTCGTTCCGTCCGCTTCTCAATCTTCATACCGGCATCATAGACATCTATGAAATTGCCGTCAAACTCAAACATCCGGCCAAAGAAGATATCCCTCCCCGTATCTTTCTTCCCATCATCAATAAAATGGGGCTGGGAAGGGAGTATGATCTCCTGCTTCTCAAGCATATCGTCAAGCTGCTGCCTCTCATCGACCAAAAGATCTCTTTGACTTTCAATCTTTCACCTTTTTCATTGAGAGACACACAGTTTCAAGACCATTTCTTCAAACTGCTTGAAGCATCAGAGATCGATGCATCCAGACTCATCATACAGCTGTATGAGAGGAAAACACACCATAACCTAAGCGGATACCTCAGAACGCTTAAACAGATACGTGCACAGGGTGTACGCATCTGTATCGACAATTTCGGTGCATCTAATGCCTCTATGGAGTACATGAAACACTTCTCTTTTGATATGATCCAGTTCGACAGGGAGTATGTCACCAAACTCTCTGACAAAACCACTCTTGCGATGCTGGACTCATTGATAAAAATGGCCAAAGAGCTTGGGATCACTACCGTTGCAAAATGGGTGGACAAAGAGGAACAGAAAGAGAAACTCAAGTCACTGGGTATCGATTATCTTCAGGGGTTCGGTATTGCCAAACCGGTTGACGAATACCATCTGATAGAACAATACAATAAAGGAAACAAATGAAATACGGTGAAAAAGAGATACGCGAATTTGACATTAATGCCCAGGAGAACTTCTGGCCAAACGAACATGATAAAAACTATACGATCAATATAGAACTTCCGGAGTTCATGTGTATGTGTCCACGCTCGGGATATCCTGATTTTGCTACGCTGAGACTCTCCTATCAGCCTGACAAAAAAGTGATCGAGCTCAAAGCGCTCAAACTCTATATCAACTCATTTATGCACAGGTATATCTCCCATGAAAATGTTGCCAATGAGATATACGATACACTTCATGGCAAACTTCAGCCAAAGTCTATGAAACTGGTCGCAGACTTCAACCCGCGCGGGAATGTACATACGGTCATAGAGATCGATAGCGAGAAGTGTTAGGCAGACAAACACTGACTCCTGTAGAGCACAACACTCCAACAGCGGAACCGATCGCACGATAGAGGTTCCACGATAATATGTCAATGTGACATATATTCTCTGCTGCCTAAAAAAATCTATTATGATATGCCAAAAGGAGTTGCATGATAGATTTTTTGGAAGTCAGTGAACGTATCCGTACAATCCTGCACACCACACTGCAAAAAGAAAAGATTTATGACAGGGACATTGCTCATGCCCTCGATCTCGACCCCCAATACTATGCCGTGATCAAAAAACGCAAAAAGATCCCTTATGAAGCCATAGCACGCTTTTGCCAAGACCATCATGTGAGCATGAACTGGATCCTTTTTAATCAAAAAATTAATTAATATCATAGAATAATTTTATGCTATAATTAAAATCACATCATAAAAAAGGAGTGAAGATGAGCAAGTTAGAAGAAAAAATACTACACTATTCCCAAGAGGCCAAAAAACTGGGTTTGGATCTTAGTGACACCCTGATCGCAAAGGCTACAGAATCACTAGTGCCGGCGATCTATAACCAGGATTCTGAAACCGTATCCTGTTCGGACCAGTCAGAGCTTGAAACGATTAAAAAGAACTTTTTACAAAAAAAACTCGGTCTGGAGAATGATGCTGAGATGGATCATGCGATACAAAAGGTATGTGAAGCAATGGGCAGCTCAAACAGACATAAATACAGAGCGATCTTCTATGCACTTTTGGTTCAGGAGTTTGGGAAAGAGTCATTATATCTATAACGAGAAGCGTAAATCCAACTGCATTCATCTATTTGAGAAGGTTGCCAAGCAGATTATTCGAAAGGATTTACTGACTGACTTTCCAGACAGAGAAGAGATAATACGGATGAAGAAGGAGATATTGGTCTCTTCTTCTTGCCGCTCGTAAAAGCTTCTAAACGGAAAGCAGGATAACAAATACTCTATTTTAAAACACGTTTGAGAAGATCAACGGTTGCAGGATGTAAAATCATATAGCGCGGGAGCGCCATAATGGGTTGATTTCTATCAGCATGTTTACGCTCTATTGTAAAAGCTGCCTTATACCCTGCTTCTTTTGCCTTGCGCTGAAGCTCTTCATCATAGATGCCAAATGCCCATGCCAAATACTTTATTTCATGGCCCATTTTTGCTTCCAGTATATGTTTGGATTCGCCCAGTTGCATTGTTACAAATTGATCATATGCTTCAGCAGAAAGCCTTTTTTTATCTTTTTTAAAATTTGGATGCCAATAGGTGTGAGATTCTACATGAAATAGCTCTGTCTCCTCAAGCTCATGCAACTGTTCCCAGGTTAGAGCATAACGAGCATTGGAAATTGCACTTGGGTAAATAAAAAGGGTAACGGGTACCTTATAATATTTCACAACAGGCAGCATCTCAAAGTAGACACTTTTATGGCCATCATCAACTGTAATTACAACCGGTTTATCCGGGATGTTACCCCTTTCTCCTTTGAGATACTGTGCAGCGGTATCAAGTGAAATCACCGTATATCCATTTTCCTTCAGCCACGCAAGTTGTTTCACAAAATCTGCAGTTTTTACCGTCATCTCATCATTGATCTGTGTTGCGAACCGATGATAACATAGAATAGGAATCTGCGTAGAAGTATCATTTGATTGAGCAAAAGAGCTATGAGAAAAAGAGAAAAAAATCACAAACAGCTGATATAAGAATTTTCCGATCTTACCACCACTATCCCTGTCCAAGAAGATCATTTCTCAATGCCCTCTGCCGAGTATCTGTTACCTGCATTCCATAACATCCACCCATTGCTTCCGAAATCTTCACTTGCACGTATCTGTTCACTGATCTCTTTTTTACCGTAATTACGTCTGTCAAAGGCATAATCTTTAAATGCCTGCAGCCAGGGGCGGTAAGCGAGCGGAGAACCGCTCGATTTCTCCAATGCCTTATCCAATGAGTGTTTCACAATCTGATAATTGGCTTTTACAGGATTCGGATATCCCGGGATACCTACCTGAAAGCTGCTGGGATACAGCATCGGTGAAATATAATCCACATAAGGGGCCATAGCATCCACGCGCTGCCCTATTCCAAGATCAGCATCATTCCAACAGACATATCCAAAGATATCTATAGAAATAAATACATTGTAGGGAATCAAACGAAACCTTGCATACTCCAGAAATTCCGTAATGATGCGTACACGTTCCGACTGTCTGTTTTTCACAGAGAAACTCAACCCTCTTTTGTCCGGGAAACGCACATAGTCAAACTGTATCTCGTCAAATCCCGCTTTTGCACTCTCTTCTGCTATTGTCAAAAGATATTCCCATGCTTGTTTATGTGAGGGATCGATCCAATAGGATCCTTCCCTGTCTCTATAGAGTGTGCCATTGGGATACTTTGCCCCCAATTGGGGAAAAGCCCTGACAAAAGTGGTATCCTTGAAACATACAACACGTGCTATGGTATAGACACCCTCCTCTTTCAGTTCACCGATAAAATCTTTCAGCTGAGGGAAAGATACCCTTTTTTGTGCACCGATCTCTTTTGCGACAGGGCTAGAGGAATCATAGGCTATCTCTCCCCTATCCGTTTTCACATCGATCACCAAGGCATTGATCTGCGTAGTACGGATAAGATGCTTGGCATTGCCCATGATTTTTTTATTGGCTGCCCCATAGCTGGAGAGATAGAGTGCCTTGGGATGAAACTTCTTGAGATAGATTTTTCGCTTAAAGTGTGTAAAGATACGTTCATAGCCTGCTGCACGAATACCGATGATATCGGTATGAGGGATCTGATAATGGCCTTCTCGATCTGTACGGTACATCTTGCCGTTGGCAGTGATGATCGCAGATGCGATCGGTTTATCGGTCGATTCATCCAGGATCATACCCTCCATAGCAGCAACAGATGTAGAGAAACAATGAATGACAAAAACAAAGAGTATATATCGGATAGTCATCTCTCTATAATGACTGAGAAAAGTAAGCATATTTCCTCCCTCCTGTTGCATTGTGCTCTTCACATTGTAGCTAGTTATGCATTAAGTGTATAATAAAAAATTAATTTAATGAATTCGAAATATCTTTTTAATAAAGTCTATGCGATCAAGTCTCAAAGCTTGATAAAAAAGAAATATTTCTTCTCCTCTACAGACCTGCCAAACCCTATCACTTCAATATCACTATGCTGATGGTTTACATATACTCTTACTTCATACATCATTTTATCCATATCATAGATCAAAATATACTTGATCAGCTCTCCGATCGTTAAGCTGTCAGAGGAGCCGTCAATCCTCATTATAAGTCTTCTTCCCGCTTCATCCAAAGTAAAACTGTTAAGAGCTGCTTCACCGCCATAGATCAGCTTCTCTGGATCATTGGCATCTTCTTTAAGCAACATAGCGTGAACGGTAAAATCAGGCTCATTGCCTATCTCTGTCCTGATATCTTCGATAAGGTCGATAATGAATTTCATAAAATCCCTTTTAAATACTATACTATTTCTATTGAAAATAAAAATAAGATAATATTTAAAAAATCCTTTTGTGTAATGTTTTGGATTTTGTAGAAGTTTTTTGTAGGTTAGAAGGTTTTGAAGAAGGAGCGTACTTCCAGTACGTGACTGAGACACTCCTTCAAAGATGCAGGTACCCCCGTCGCTAAAGCGAAAGCGGGGTAAAAGTCCTGCGAGAAATTATCCGTTTCTCTTTTCGATGATCTCTTTTGCAACGTTCGTAGGAACTTCTTCATAGTGATCGAATTCCATAGAGTATGTCGCACGACCCTGAGTCATCGATCTAAGGTCAGTTGAATAACCGAACATTTCTGAAAGTGGTACAAACGCGTTCACGATTTTGTTACCTGCTCTGTCATCCATACCGTTGACTTGACCACGTCTTTTTGACACGTCACCGATCACGTCACCCATGTACTCTTCAGGAACTTCAACTTCAACTTTCATCAATGGTTCAAGGATAACAGGGTTAGCCATTTTAGCACCCTCTCTGAATCCCATAGAACCAGCAAGTTTAAACGCCATCTCAGAGGAGTCAACATCGTGGTAAGATCCATCGTAAAGTGTTACTTTAACATCTTCTACAGGATAACCCGCCTGGATACCTCTACCCAGCGCTTCCTGGATACCTTTATCAACAGGTGCGATGAACTCTTTAGGAATAACCCCACCTTTGATCTCATCGACAAACAGATAACCAGCACCTGGCTCCTGAGGCTCGATTCTGAGGTATACGTGACCGAACTGTCCGCGACCACCTGATTGTTTTGCGTACTTGTACTCTTTTTCAACAGATTTTCTGATCGTTTCACGGTAAGCAACCTGTGGCGCACCAACTTCTGCTTCTACCTTAAACTCTCTTTTCATACGGTCAACAATGATCTCAAGGTGCAATTCACCCATACCGGAGATAATCGTCTGACCGGACTCTTCGTCTGTAGAAACTCTGAATGATGGATCCTCTGCAGCAAGTTTACCCAGTGCGATACCCATTTTTTCCTGGTCAGCTTTAGTCTTAGGCTCAACCGCAACAGAGATAACAGGTTCCGGGAATTCCATTCTTTCAAGAACCACTTTATCTTTATCTGAACAGAGTGTATCACCGGTAGTAGTATCTTTAAGACCTACAACTGCAGCAATCTCACCAGCATAAACTTCTTTTACCTCTTCACGTTTGATCGCGTGCATCTTCATGATACGACCGATACGCTCTTTTTTGTTCTTTGTAGAGTTAAGCGCGTATGAACCTGATTCGAGTACACCTCTGTAGACACGGATAAATGTCAATTGACCTACAAACGGGTCAGTCATGATCTTGAATGCGAGCGCAGCAAATGGTCCATTGTCGCTAGACTCAACTATCACTTCTTTGGTCTCATCATCCATCATTGTACCACGGATATCAGCAACTTCTGTCGGAGCCGGAAGATATGCAACAACGGCATCAAGAAGTGTCTGTACACCTTTGTTTTTAAATGAAGTACCGCAAACCATTGGTACGATTTCCATACCGATTGTCGCTTTTTTGATTCCAGCCATGATCTCTTCGTTGGTTAACTCTTCACCCTCAAGGAATTTCTCCATAAGCTCATCGTTACCCTCAACGCCGGAGATCGCTTCGATCATTTTTTCGCGATACTCTTCAGCTTTTTCCTGAAGTTCAGGACGGATATCCTGCTCATGGTATGCTGACCCCATCGCAGCATCAGCATCCCATACGATCTCTTTCATTTTTACAAGATCGACGACACCTTCAAATGTATCTTCTGCACCGATCGGGATTTGAAGAGGAACAGGGTTACCTTTCAGTCTTTCACTGATCTGTCTTTCAACCTCATAGAAGTCTGCACCTGTTCTGTCCATTTTGTTTACATAGACGATTGATGGTACGCCATACTTATTTCTTTGTCTCCATACAGTTTCAGACTGAGGCTGAACCCCGCCAACCGCACAGAATACAGAAACGGCACCGTCAAGTACCCTCATTGAACGCTCAACTTCGATCGTAAAGTCAACGTGACCCGGAGTGTCGATGATGTTGATCTGTTTACCGTCCCATGTACATGTCGTCGCAGCAGAAGTAATCGTAATACCTCTCTCCTGCTCCTGCTCCATCCAGTCCATAGTAGCAGCACCATCATGAACCTCACCGATCTTGTGCTCAACACCTGTATAGAAAAGGATTCTTTCTGTTGTTGTCGTCTTACCTGCATCGATGTGTGCAGCAATACCGATGTTTCTTACGTCTTCAAGTTTATGCGTTCTTGCCATAATCTATTTCCTTACCATCTGTAGTGAGCAAATGCTTTGTTAGCCTCTGCCATCTTATATGTATCTTCTCTTTTCTTGAAAGCAGAACCTTTTTCAGTTGCAGCATCCATAAGCTCATTGCTAAGACGCTCCATCATAGTTCTTTCATTTCTTTTTCTTGCTGCATCAACGATCCATCTGATCCCCAATGACTGCTGTCTTACAGGTCTTACTTCCATAGGTACCTGGTAGGTAGCACCACCGACTCTTCTACTTTTTACTTCCATCAATGGTCTTACATTGTCCATCGCCTGGTTGAAGATATCGATACCTTTTTCTCCTGTTTTTGATTCAATTCTTTCTAACGCAGAATAAACTACTTTTTGCGCAACACTTTTTTTACCGTCAAGCATTATCGCATTGATAAATTTTGTTAAAACTTTAGAACCGTATACTGGATCCGGTAGTACCGGTCTAACGGGAGCTTTTCTTCTTCTCATTTTTTACCTCTTCAATCTTAAATTGTTGATTTACTCAAGTCTTGTCCACGAAGGTTCACTGACAACACCTGCATAAGCCTGATAGCAGGCTAACCTCTTTTAAGTTTTTATCCTAAAATTATTTTTTAGGTCTCTTAGCACCATACTTAGATCTTGCAACCGTTCTGTTTGCAACACCTGAAGCATCCAATGCACCACGTACAATGTGATACTTAACACCCGGTAAGTCTTTTACCCTACCACCACGTACAAGTACGATAGAGTGCTCTTGAAGGTTATGACCTTCACCACCGATATAAGCGATTACTTCGAATCCACTTGTCAATCTTACTTTAGCAACTTTTCTAAGTGCTGAGTTTGGTTTCTTTGGAGTAGTTGTGTATACTCTTGTACAAACACCTCTTCTTTGAGGACAGTTTACAAGCGCAGGTGATTTTGATTTTTTAATCACTTTTTTACGCTCTTTACGAATCAATTGGTTAATTGTAGGCAATCGTAATCCTTTCTGTGTTATTTTGAATTGAATCTTGGGATAATCCCATCTTAAAGCACAAATATGCTCTAAAATCGAATAAAGCCCAGAAAAATGGAGGCATATTATACTGAAACTATCTTAAGATTTTTTTATAGATGTTTTTACGCTATCTAATGTAAAGGAGAACTCAAGAACCACCGAAGTGGTTCTTCTGCTACTCTTCCGCAGCACTGATTGAGACTTTGTCAAGGTTGATCATTCCTGTACCTACAGGGATCAAACGACCGATAACAACGTTCTCTTTGAGGTCTTCCAGCGAATCGATCGTACCGGCGATTGATGCCGATGTCAGTACTTTCGTTGTATCCTGGAACGATGCCGCCGAGATGATAGAGTCTGCTCCGACCGCTGAACGTGTGATACCTACAAGCATCGGTTCTGCGATTGCCGGTTCACCGTCAAGTTTCAATACGCTTTCATTCTCTTCCTGGAATTTACGGCGTGATACGATATCTCCAGCGATGAATTTACTGTCGCCGCTGTCAATCACTTTCACCTGACGCATCATCTGGGAAACAACGATCTCGATATGTTTGTCAGAGATGTTAACCCCTTGACGGCGATAAACCATCTGAACCTCAGAGACGATATAGTCATAGAGCGCCTTCTCACCCATTGCCGCAAGGATATCATGGCTTGAAACCGTACCGTCAGTGAGTTTTTCACCTGCGTGTACATAGTCTCCCGCGTGGACCAATACAGCTTTGTTCTTATCAACAAACTGTTCGGTGATCTGATCTCCATCACCCGTGATAATCAGCCTTTGTTTGCCACGCAGCGCTTTACCAAAGCTTACCACACCGTCAATCTGTGCAATCAATGCAATATCTTTTGGACGTCTTGCTTCAAAGAGTTCAGATACCCTTGGAAGACCCCCGGTAATATCGCTTGATTTGATCGCCGCTTTCGGTTTTTTTGCCAGGATATCGGCAGTACTCACTTCTGCGCCGTCTTTCACGAAGAGGATCGTTTTCGGATCAAGCTGATAACGGATGATCTCACCAGACTCTGTCGCAAGTATAATCGCCGGTTTATAGGCAGCAGGGATATACTCGTTAAGCTCCAGTCTGGACTCACCTGTTACTTCATCGAACTGCTCGATTACAGTAATACCAGGGATGATGTCTTCAAACTTCAATGTACCTTTCTGCTCTGCAATAATCGGTTCAGAGTACGGATCCCACTCTGCAACGACTGTCTGCTCTATGATCTCAGGTGCGGAAAGAAGATCTCCTCTTTCTACCTTCTGATCATTGGATACCTGAAGTCTGGATCCTCTAGAGATATAGTGTCTTCCTGCTTCCCTGTTGTTTTCATCAACAACAACGGCAAAGAGACCTTTTTGTACTACAACATCACCCTCTTTGCTATCAAGGTGCGCTTCAAGATAGTCACCTTTTAGCAGAAAGAATTTCACTGTACCGCGTGATTCAGCGAAGACTTTCTGTGTCACCGGCGCACCATTTTCCACCTTTAGCTCTGACGCAAACGGAATACGTGATGGTACCGACCACCCCTCGTTGATCATATCAACGATAGAGTCACCCTCCTGTACCTCGTCACCATCTTCAAACGGCAGGAAGAATTTCCCTTCAATCTTACCTGCAACCCCTGCAAGCTCGTTTGATTTTGCCACATCGGACTTTCTGAGATTGTATTTGATCTCATCCACTCCTTCAGCAACCACGGAGATCACATACTCATCATGTGTCACCTGGATCTTCACTTTACCGGAAACCGTCGCTTTGATCTTCGGTTCAACCAAAAGCACACCGGCATTTCTTCTGTTTGCCACAATCAGCTTGTCTTCGGTATTTCTATAAACTGCAAGGTTATAGTAACGGATAAATCCTTCTTTAGTCGCTACGATCTGTCTCTCTTCCTTACCTGCCGTTGCTGTACCACCGGTGTGGAAGGTACGCAGTGTCAGCTGTGTACCCGGTTCACCGATCGACTGTGCCGCAATGACACCGACTGCTTCACCACGTTTCACCAGCTTGTTGTCAGCCATGTTCAGACCATAACATTTCGCACAGATACCTTTCGGTGCCTTACATGCAGACGGAGCCCTGATAACAACCGATCTGACGCCTGCATCCTGAACACGCTGCGCCATCTCCTCATCGATCAATGTACCTTCGCTGATCAATACTTCCGAAGTGATAGGGTCGATGATGTCCTGCGCCAGTACCCTGCCGTAGATACGGTCTGCCAGCGGCTCGATCATCTCGTTACCGACGACGATATCCGATACTTCCACACCTTCATGTGTACCACAGTCACTCATGACGATCTTCACGTTTTGTGCAACGTCGATCAGTTTTCTTGTCAAATAACCGGCGTTCGCTGTCTTAAGTGCTGTATCGGCAAGACCCTTTCTTGCACCGTGTGTTGAAATAAAGTACTCAAGTACATTTAGACCTTCACGGAAGTTTGACGTAATCGGTGTCTCAATGATCGATCCGTCCGATTTCGCCATCAGACCCCTCATACCGGCAAGCTGTCTGATCTGTGCAGCAGAACCCCTCGCACCCGAGTCAGCCATCATGTGTACAGAGTTGAATCCATCTTTGTCCGCTCTGATCTTCGCCATAAGGCCTTCTGCAATACCGTTGTTCGCATCTGTCCAGATATCGATAATTTTGTTGTAACGTTCCTGGTCAGTAAGCAGACCCCCAGCAAATTGTCTCTGGATCTCTTTTACGTCCGCAGTAGCCGTTTTTACCATCTCATCTTTAAGTTCAGGGATCTTGATATCTTCAACTGAGATCGATACACCGACCTTTGTTGCATATTTGAAACCCATGTCCTTAAGGTTGTCCAGGAACGTTGCAGTCTCTGCCACACCACCGATCTTGTAGATATAGTCAACAAGTACACCGATATCCTTTTTCTTAAGGATTTTGTTCCAGTACTTCTCAGGCACATAGTCAGGAATGATCGATTTCAGGATCAGTCTACCCGCAGTAGATGTCGTGATACGTCCTTCGATGACTGTTCTGATACGTGCATTCAGATCAAGTGACTGTTGTTCAAATGCGATCTCAACCTCTTCAACGTTTGCAAAGAGTTTATGCTCACCTTTGACATCATTCTTCTCAAGTGTCAGATAGTAGAGACCCAAAATCATATCCTGGGACGGTACTGCGATCGCTTTACCTGATGCAGGAAGCAAAATGTTCATAGAAGCGAGCATCAATACTTTCGCTTCCGCTATTGCTTCATCGGAAAGCGGCACGTGTACTGCCATCTGGTCACCGTCGAAGTCGGCGTTGAACGCCGCACAGACAAGCGGGTGAAGCTGGATCGCTTTTCCTTCGATCAGTCTAGGGTGGAACGCCTGGATCGAGAGTTTGTGCAGTGTCGGTGCACGGTTAAGAAGCACCGGATAGTTCTCAACTACCTCTTCAAGACACTCCCATACCTCGTTCTCCTGCTTTTCGATCATCTTCTTCGCCTGTTTAAGCGTCGTTGCATACCCTTTCTCTTCAAGCTTTGCCATCAAGTGCGGCTTAAAGAGTTCGATCGCCATCTTCTTGGGAAGACCACACTGGTCCATACGGAGATCCGGACCGACAACGATAACAGAACGACCGGAGAAGTCAACCCTTTTACCAAGAAGGTTCTGACGGAAACGTCCCTGCTTCCCTTTGATCACTTCTGAGAGTGATTTCAGCGGTCTTTTGTTCGCACCTTTAACAGCATTTCCTCTTCTACCATTATCAAAAAGCGCATCCACTGCTTCCTGAAGCATACGCTTTTCGTTTCTTACGATAATCTCAGGCGCATCAAGTTCGATAAGTCTCTTCAAACGCTGGTTTCTGTTGATAACCCTTCTATAGAGGTCATTGACGTCGGATACCGCAAACTTGCCGCCATCAAGGCTTACAAGCGGTCTCAGATCTGGCGGAAGTACCGGAAGCTGAGTAAGCATCATCCACTCGGGTCTGTTCCCTGAGTGAAGGAAAGCTTCAATCACCTTCAGTCTTTTGACAATCGTTTTTCTTTTCGCTTCTGATCTTGTCGACTCGATCTCTTCTTTCAGCTGGTTGTACATGTCCACAAGATCCAGATCAGCAAGAAGTTCCTGGATGATCTCACCACCCATACGCGCATCTAGATCCGTATCACCGAAACGCTGCATGATCTGCTGGTACTGTTCTTCATTCAGTACATCATACTTTGCAAGCGGGCTGAGACCTTCACTGTCATAACTTGCACCGCCAGGTGTTTTTACGATATATGCCTCATAGTAAAGTACACGCTCCAGGTCTTTCATCTTGACACCGAGAAGGGTACCGATACGTGATGGAAGCGAAGAGACATACCAGATATGCGCAACCGGAGCAACAAGGTCGATATGCCCCATTCTGCTTCTTCTGACTTTTGATGTGGTGACTTCAACACCACACTTTTCACATACCACGCCTTTGTAGCGCATCTTCTTATACTTACCGCACAGACACTCATAGTCACGGATAGGTCCGAAGATTTTCGCACAGAAAAGACCGTCACGTTCAGGCTTCAATGTTCTATAGTTGATCGTTTCAGGCTTTTTCACCTCACCGTAACTCCAGGAAAGAACTTTCTCCGGGCTGGCTACTCTCAGTTGCAGTGCCTCAATATCCTTAGGTCTCTCTTCGCTGTTAAGATCTATCGGTACTAAATTTTCCAGTTGCTTACTCATCTTCAACCTCCACTTCATTTTTCGCTGCATAAAGTTCTGCATCAAGTCCAAGGGCTTGAAGCTCTTTAGTTAATACAAACATCGTTTCAGGGATACCGGACTCAGGTACTGACTCCCCTTTGGTGATCGCTCTGTATGCTCTTGCTCTACCTTCAACATCATCAGATTTGATGGTGAGCATCTCTTTGAGGATGTGTGACGCACCATATGCTTCAAGTGCCCAAACTTCCATCTCTCCAAATCTCTGTCCACCGAAGAGTGCCTTACCACCCACCGGCTGTTGGGTAACAAGAGAGTAAGGTCCAGTCGAACGTGCGTGAACCTTCTCATCTACGAGGTGGTGCAGTTTGAGCATGTACATATAACCTACGTTGACACGCTCAAGCATCTTCTCACCTGTTTTCCCGTCATAGAGTGCCATTTTACCGTCACTCTCTATTTTTGCAAGCTCAAAGAGCTTATCAAACTCCACCTGGTTGACACCTTCAAATACCGGTGCCGCAAATTTTACACCCTTGCTCCAGTCCCTACCGTACCTGATCAGCTCTTCATCGCTCATCTTTTCCAGTGTCTCTTTGGCATTCATCAGCTTTGCCACATCAGCGATCTCGATCATCTTCGCCCTGAGATTCTCTACAAAATCAGCCTGCTTGTTATCGAACATCTCCTGGATCTGGTTACCAAGGTTTTTACCTACCAGCCCCAGGTGTACTTCAAGGATCTGTCCAATGTTCATACGTGAAGGTACCCCCAGCGGGTTAAGAATGATCTCAACCGGTGTACCGTCTTCCATATATGGCATATCGATCTCAGGAACAATGTTGGAGACGATACCTTTGTTTCCGTGACGTCCAGCCATCTTGTCCCCGACTTTCAACTTACGCTTCGTTGCGATATAGACTTTAACAAGCTTCGTGACGCCGCTAGGAAGAATATCATCTTTCTCAAGTACCGAAAGTTTCTCTTCATGCTCTGTTTTCAGTCTCTTCTTCTGTTTCAGGAAGTAGTTCTTGAGCGCTTCATACTCTAATTGTACCTCTGCCGAGTATGACTGCACCACACCCCTCAGCGCAAAACGGTTCACCTCTTTAATGGTCCCCTGATCGATCTTGGAACCAGCTTTATACTCGGTCTCGCCGATTGTCACATTTTTTGCCAGCTCCTGCTCAGAGAGGTACTTCGCGATGCGAAGGATCTCTTCTCTGTCGATCATCAGTAGTTGATCATGGTGATCACTGTCAAG
This sequence comes from Campylobacterota bacterium, assembly GCA_011048515.1. Classification (GTDB taxonomy): domain Bacteria; phylum Campylobacterota; class Campylobacteria; order Campylobacterales; family Sulfurovaceae; genus Sulfurovum. Next base: position 23,699 of record DSDW01000092.1, read on the forward strand.
CTGTGCTTTCTCTGCTTCATAGGCCTGGATCGCACGGGCATCTTTGTCGTACCCTTTTTTCGTAAATACCTTGATATCTACAACCACACCTTCCATTGAAGCAGGGCAATAGAGTGACTTGTTCACTACATGCCCGGCTTTCTCTCCGAAGATCGCTCTGAGGAGTCTCTCTTCAGGTGTCGGCTTGATCTCACCTTTCGGACTTACCTTTCCGACAAGGATCATACCCGGCTTCACATAAGTACCGATCTTAACGATCCCTGACTCATCAAGGTGAAGCAGTTCATCTTCACGGATATTAGGAATATCTCTTGTGATCTCTTCCGTACCATGCTTCAACTCTCTGGCTTCTACCTCTTTTTCATAGGTATGTACAGAGGTAAACGTATCCTCACGGATCAGTTTTTCAGAGATGATGATCGCATCCTCGTAGTTATATCCGTTCCACGGCATGAACGCGACACGGATGTTCTTACCGATAGCAAGCTCTCCCTGGTCCATGTTCGCACCGTCGGCAATCGCCTGACCCGCTGCCACTTTCTGTCCAAGTTTCACGATCGGTGTTTGTGTAAATGTCGTATTTTGGTTGGTTCTCATGTTTTTATCGAGCGGATAGTGGTCGATAAATACACCACTCTCATCCTCACCCATGATATAAACATTTTTACCATCAACTTTTTCAACGGTACCGCCGCGTCTTGCCTTCACACACTCCCATGCATCACGGCTTACGACCGCTTCCATACCTGTACCGACAAACGGTGCTTCGGTTCTCAGAAGCGGTACTGCCTGGCGTTGCATGTTCGATCCCATCAGCGCACGGTTCGCATCATCGTGCTCCAAGAACGGAATCAGCGCAGCAGCCGAACCGGAGATCATCAGTGGAGAGATATCGATCAGGTCCACTCTCTTGGAGTCATTCAACTCAATGTTACCGTTGAGTCTTGTCTCGATCAGGTCGCCTACGATCTTTCCATTTTCATCAACGATTGTCGAGGCAGGAGCGATACACTTGTCTTCCTCCTGTGTCGCAGTCACATAGATGATCTCATTGGTGACTTTACCGTCTTTTACCACTTTATACGGCGCTTCGATAAATCCAAGCTCATTTACTTTTGAGTAGGTTGCAAGCGTGTTGATCAAACCGATGTTCTGACCTTCCGGCGTCTCGATCGGACAGATACGTCCATAGTGAGTCGGGTGGACGTCACGCACTTCAAATCCTGCTCTCTCTTTTACAAGACCGCCTTCACCCAATGCTGACAACCTTCTTTTGTGTGTCACTTCAGAAAGCGGGTTGGTCTGGTCCATGAACTGCGAGAGCTGTCCGCTTGAGAAGAACTCCAGGATCGTGTTGGTGATCATCTTGGAGTTAACAAGATCATGCGGCATCAGATCCTCAAGACTTCCGGAGATGGTCGTCATCTTGTCCTTGATCGCTTTTTGCATCTTGACAAGCCCGTTGTGAAGCTCGTTTCCAAGCAATTCACCGATCGCACGGATACGTCTGTTCCCCAGGTGATCCCTGTCATCGATATGCCCCTGTCCGTTTTTGACTTTGATCAGATATTTGACGGTATGGATCAAATCTTCTGCTGTCAGTATCGTCGTATACTCCGGCGTATCAAGGCCGAGCTTGTGGTTCATCTTCATACGGCCGACTTTTGTCAGGTCATATCTCTCCGGATCAAAGAAAAGTTGTTTCAAGAACGCTTTTGCCGCTTCCGGTGTAACCGGTTCACCCGGTCTCATCACTTTATAGATACGGATCGCAGAAAGCACGTTCTCATCTTCGATCTCTTCGGTCTGCTTAAGCAGTCTCAAGCTCTCCTGATCAGCGATAAAGGCATTGATGATAGAGTTGTCAGAACCTTCTGCAAGGTCGTCGATGACCATGATGCTGTCGATACCCTGCTCGATCATTTTCTTGAGTTTGGTCTCATCCAGAGGTGTCACCACATCGTAGAGAACCTCACCGCTCTCCTGGTCAATTACTGGTGTAGCAAGGTGTCTCTCCATCAGGACATCAACAGGGTATTCAACCCAATTAAGCCCTTCATCCTGGAGGCTTTGTGCTTTTTTCTTAGTCAATCTTTTACCAAGATTTACAACAATATTACCATTCTCATCTCTAACATCATAGTCAGCTCTTCCCGTAAAATCATCAGGATTATATTTTGTAAGAAATCTATTGTTCTTGATCACAATCTCTTTTGTTGAATAGAAAAGTTTTACAATATCCTCTTTAGAGTAATCCAGTGCTCGGAAAAGGATCGTTACCGGGATCTTTCTTCTTTTATTGATACGTGCATAAAGGATATCTTTTGCATCATATTCAAAATATAACCATGAACCTCGATCCGGAATGATCTGTGCAGAGTAGAGAAGTTTAGCAGTACTGGTCGTCCCTTCTTCTTCTTTGAAGATAACACCGGGAGATCGGTGAAGCTGATTCACGATCACTCTTTCTACACCATTGACAATGAATGATGTTCTATCTGTCATCAACGGGATATCACGAACAAAAACTGCCTGCTCTTTGATCTCTTTGGGATCAAGTTTTTCACCCGTCTTCTCATCTCTGTTCCAGATTGTCAGGGCAATGTTCATTTTCAATGAAACAGAGTAGGTCAATCCTCTCTCCATACACTCACGCACAGTATACTTTGGCTTGATGATATCTGAGCCCTTATAGGTAAGAGTAATTCTGTTTTGCTGGTCATGGATCGGGAAAGAGGCTTTGAAAACTTTCTCCAGTGTTGAGTGTTTTCTATCTTTTTTGCCCATCATCAAAAAGTCGTCAAAACTTTGTTGTTGAAGCTGCAAAAGGTTGGGGATTTCTATCTCTCTTGGGGTTTTTGAAAAATCGACACGAAGTCTATTACCAGAATGTAAAGAGTTTAACATGGTTATCCTTCTTTTGAATGGTTAAAGTTTATGGTTAATATCGCTGTATGTAAAATTTACGTAACTAATACATTATGTTTAGTTAGATACACCAAGAAACTATTAGAGGAGGGTATGAAAATGTCTCATCTCCGAATAGTTTATCACTGTATCTAACGAAGGTAGTTGTAAGCCGGGCCAAAGCCCGGCTTTAGAGTAAAGTAATACCGATTACTTAAGCTCACAAGAAGCACCAGCTTCTTCAAGTTGTTTTTTGATATCTTCAGCCTCTTCTTTAGAAGCACCTTCTTTAAGTACAGTAGGAGCGTTTTCAACTGCATCTTTTGCCTCTTTAAGACCAAGACCTGTCACAGCTCTAACTACTTTAATAGTGTTGATTTTCTTCGCACCACCGTCAGTAAGTACTACGTTGAACTCAGTCTGCTCTTCAGCAGCCTCAGCAGCAACACCAGCACCAGCAGCTACTACAGTAGCTTGTGCAGTTACACCAAATTTTTCTTCGAACTCTTTTACAAGCTCAGAAAGCTCAAGTACAGAAAGGTTAGAGATAAACTCAATTACATCTTCTTTTGTGATTGCCATAATATTTTCCTTTTTCTATTATGCTGAAATCTTATACGATTTACTTATAAGAGAGCAGTGGCTGCTCTCACCACCCGCTATTAAGCCTCTTCTTCTCTCTTTTTTCTCAATGCGTCCAGACCGATCGTAAAGTTCTGAACCGGTGCATTCCAGACATTGAGAAGCATACCAAGAAGCTCGTCTCTTGTAGGAAGTTTAGCCATTGCGTTGATTGTCGCAAAATCAGCAGCTTTTCCTTCGATGAGACCAGTTTTGATAGAAAAGTGATCCTTGTTGTCAGATGCAGCTTTATCAGCTATCTTACATGGAAGTACTTGTGTCTCACCCCAGATAAAGATATTTGTATCTGTAAGGGCAAGCTCTTCACATCCGGCTTCTTTGATCGCCAGCTGTGCAAGTTTGTTCTTCACAACTCTCACTTTACACTCTTGCTCACGTGCATTGTTTCTTACTGCCTCAAGTGCTTCAACTGTCATACCTTTGTAGTCACAAACTACAACGGCACCAGCCGCCTTGAACTCAGCAGCCAACTCTGCAACGATCTGTGCTTTTTGTGCTTTCGTTAACATATTTTCTCCTTTCGACCTACAACAGGGTATGGGATTCCACCCGTACAACCCTTCGGTTATACTAATTAAGCTTTCGCCCCTATTGTCTATGACCTAAATTTGAGAATACTATTCTCAACCAAAAGCTAGGGTAGCGCTTGATTGAAAATAGTTCAAGCACAGCTGATGCTGTGACTTGAAAAATGTATGATTATTTAAGTTCCATAAGTTCTGCAGCATTCAGTGTCACTGAAGGACTCATTGTAAGTGATACTGCCGCATTCGTAATATATCTACCTTTTGCAGAAGCAGGTTTAGCTTTGTTGATCGCTCTTACAAACGTGATAAGGTTCTCTTTGATCTTATCGTTCTCAAAACTTACTTTACCGATACCTGCGTGAATGTTACCTTTTTTGTCAACTCTGTAGTTCACCTGCCCGCCTTTAGCGTTTTCAACAGCTTTAGCGACATCCATAGTTACAGTACCTGTTTTTGGGTTAGGCATCAAACCTTTTGGCCCGAGAATTCTCGCTACTTTACCGAGTACACCCATCATATCAGGCGTTGAAATAACGATATCAAAATCGATGTTTCCTGCCTGGATCTGCTCGATAAGATCATCGCTTCCTACAAGATCCGCTCCTGCAGCTTTTGCTTCATCCGCTTTTGCATCTTTTGCAAATACAGCAACTCTTACTGTTTTACCTGTTCCGTTAGGCAATACAACTGAACCTCTGATCATTTGATCCGCATGTCTTGGGTCAACATTAAGGTTAAGTGCCACTTCAACAGTCTCGTCAAATTTAGCTGATTTAAGCTCTGGCAATGTAGCGATCGCTTCATCAACACTGTATACTTTGTTCGCATCTATCTTTTTGAGTAGTGCTTCTCTTCTTTTACTTACTTTCTTTGCCATATATTCTCTCCGCTTTTATGCTCCCACATCCGAACTATGTGGTAATGATTTATTTTGAACTCGTATTAGTCTACGATGTCAACACCCATACTTCTACACTGGCCAGAGATGATTTTAGCTGCCATCTCTCTGTCATTTGTGTTAAGGTCTGCAATCTTCTGATCTACGATCTCGTCAAGTTTTGCTTGACTGATAGTAGCAATTTTGTTTTTAAGCGGATTATCAGAACCCTTGTTGATTCCCGCAGCTTTCATGATAAGTTGGGATGCAGGCGGCTGCTTAATTTCAAATGTGAAACTTTTATCACTGTATACTGTGATAATCACAGGAACTTTGAATCCCATCTTATCTTTTGATTTTTCATTGAATGCTTTACAGAACTCCATAATGTTCAAACCACGTTGACCCAGTGCTGGTCCAACCGGCGGTGACGGGTTCGCAGCACCAGCAGCAATGATCATTTTGAATTTACCTGCTATCTTTTTTGCCATCTCTTTGTCCTTCTATGTTAATTTCTTCTTGAAGACAAGCAAAGCTCGTCATCAATTCATCTCACTAAAGCTTCGGATGAAGCCTCAGAAAGATAAATTGTGTTAAGCCTTTTACTTCTCTTCTGATAAAAAGATTTAGATAATCTTTTCTACTTGTGTATACAGTATCTCTACCGGTGTGTTTCTACCAAAAATAGAAACATTCAGCTTCAACTTACCATGGTCAAGGTCAAACTCCTCGACAAGCCCGGTAAAGTTCGCAAATGATCCATCAATGATACGTACCATTTCACCTTTTTCAAAATCGACCTTAGGTTTAGGAGCAGATTTTTTCTCCATTTTTTCCAAGATGTTTTTGATGTCTGCCTCAGAGAGTGCAGTTGGAGTCTTTTGTTCACCGATAAATCTAGATACACGTGGCAAAGACTGGATCTTATGCCATAAATCCGTATCCAGATCTATATGTGCAAATACATATCCTGAATAGAGTGTTCTCTCGGTGATTTTTTTCTGACCGTTTTTGACTTCGATTACTTCTTCAGTCGGGACTACAAGATCTTTGACTTTATCTTCAATTCCATGATCAACTGCCATCTGCTTAATTGCTCTTTTTACAGATTGTTCGCTTCCTGCATAAGTCTGAATTGCATACCATTGATAAGCCATCTTCTATCCTATAATACTGATGAAACGATTGATGACATTATAAGGTCAACCAATGCTAAAAATATTGAAATAACAGTCACTACAAGAATAACTGCTACAAATGCTTGTCTAACTTGTACTTTAGTTGGAAATATTACTTTATGTATCTCTGCTTTCGCATGTGCAATAAAAGTTGAAAGTTTTTCCATTTTGTATACCTTTTCAGTGGCAGGCCAAGAGGGACTCGAACCCCCAACACTCGGTTTTGGAGACCGATGCTCTACCATTGGAGCTATTGGCCTAGATTTGAAAAAGAGGCAAAGCTATTAGAGCTTCATCTCTTTATGAACAGTGTGTGTTTTACACCACTTGCAGTATTTTTTAAGTGCAAGTTTCTCTGTTGTATTTTTTTTGTTCTTTGTTGTGTGGTAGTTACGTCTTGTACACTTCTCACAACCCAGGTGAACAGTTTCTCTCATCATATTCTCCTATGATGTATGCAAGGGAGGGAACCCCTTGCAGACAATTATTCGATAATTTTTGCTACGACACCGGCACCAACTGTTCTACCACCCTCACGGATCGCGAACTTAGTACCTTGCTCAAGTGCTACCGGAGCGATAAGTTCAACGTTGATTTTAACGTTGTCACCTGGCATAACCATCTCAGTACCTTCTTGAAGCTTGATTGAACCAGTAACGTCAGTTGTACGTACGTAGAACTGTGGTCTATAGTTGTCAAAGAATGGAGTGTGTCTACCACCTTCCTCTTTAGTAAGTACGTATACTTCTGCTTCAAACTTGCTGTGTGGAGTGATTGAACCCGGCTTACAAAGAACCATACCTCTTTGTACTTGGTTTTTGTCGATACCTCTGATAAGAACACCACAGTTATCACCAGCCTCACCACAATCCATCTCTTTACGGAACATCTCAACACCAGTTACAGTTGTTGTCATTGTGTCTTTGATACCAACGATCTCAACAGTGTTACCAACACATACAGTACCTCTGTCAACTTTACCAGTTACAACTGTACCACGACCTTGGATAGTAAAGATATCTTCGATTGGCATCAAGAAGTCTTTATCAGTCTCTCTTGTTGGCTCAGGGATATACTCATCTACTGCATCCATAAGTGCAAAGATCTTCTCAGACCATGGTCCAAGGTTACCAGATTTTGCTTCTTCAAGTGCTTGGTATGCAGAACCAGCGATAATTGGTGTATCGTCACCTGGGAAGTCATATTCAGAAAGAAGTTCTCTTACTTCCATCTCAACGAGTTCAAGCATCTCTTCTCTATCTTCGTCATCAAGTTGATCTTCTTTGTTCAAGAATACAACGATGTATGGTACACCTACTTGCTTGGAAAGAAGGATGTGCTCTCTTGTTTGAGCCATTGGTCCGTCAGTTGCAGCGATAACTAGGATCGCACCGTCCATTTGAGCAGCACCAGTAATCATGTTCTTAACGTAGTCAGCGTGACCTGGACAGTCTACGTGAGCGTAGTGTCTTGATGCAGTTTCGTACTCTACGTGAGAAGTAGCGATCGTGATCCCTCTTTCTCTCTCTTCTGGAGCGTTGTCGATTTGATCGTAATCCATTGCTTTACCTGAACCACTTTTGAGGTTAAGACACATAGTGATTGCAGCAGTCAGAGTCGTTTTACCGTGGTCAACGTGACCGATAGTACCGATGTTAACATGCGGTTTCGTACGCGTAAATTTTTCTTTAGCCATGCTTTTCTCCTAGCTTGATTATGTTTTGAAAGGCATTATTATACCTAAAATTTCTTATGACCCCATAAACCCATATGGACAAAACTATTACAGCCCTGTAACACTTTTGTCCATACTTTTGGAGTGGAGCCCATAGTGAGACTTGAACTCACGACCTCTTCCTTACCAAGGAAGTGCTCTACCCCTGAGCCATATGGGCAAAATATTATCTAAAATCTTTCGTCACAATATTAGGACATTTTAAAAAAATAAGAGTGTTTGATTGTGTAGTAATGTGAAGTAAAAACGGTTTTCACATCAGCTCCCAGATCATACCATGGAGCGGGAAACGGGACTCGAACCCGCGACCCTCAGCTTGGAAGGCTGACGCTCTAGCCAACTGAGCTATTCCCGCGTCTATTTGGTAAATGGTGGTGAGTGGAGGATTCGAACCTCCGAAGACGTAGTCAGCGGATTTACAATCCGCCCTCGTTGGCCGCTTGAGTAACTCACCAAAAATCATTTGGTATAATGAATGTTATTTCTGGTCAAACACTGATAAATTTTATGGAGCTGGTAAAGGGACTCGAACCCCCGACCTGCTGATTACAAATCAGCTGCTCTAGCCAACTGAGCTACACCAGCACCATCATTTCAAGTAGTTCCACTTAAAATGGACGGGAATTATAGACAAAAAAGTTTTGATTGTCAAGAGTTTTTTTGAA
>DSDW01000096.1 GCA_011048515.1 Campylobacterota bacterium
CTTTCGGGGCGGATCAGGATGATGTGGTGCTGGTCCCCTTTGCCCTGTTTCAGAGACGTATAGGGGGAGGTGACAATATCCACCTGATGATGGCAGAAGTCAAAGAGAATGTCCCGCTTGAGCTGGCAAAAATCCAGATTGAAAGGGTACTTAGAGAACGCAGAAATATCGAAAAAGCGGATGAAGACGATTTTCAGGTGAGGAGCATGACCGCACTGCTGGATACGATCACTCAAGTTACTGCTGCGCTGACAGTGATGCTGGGGGCGGTAGCTGCCATCTCGCTGATCGTAGGGGGGATCGGCATTATGAACATCATGCTGGTTTCTGTCACCGAACGTACCCGTGAGATCGGGATACGCATGGCGGTGGGAGCGATGGCAAAAGATATCCTGGTCCAGTTTCTCATCGAGTCGATCGTACTTTCCGGCCTGGGAGGGATCGTAGGAATAGCTGTGGGTATGCTGATCACCTTCGGGGTGGCAACATGGCTTGATATTGCACTGGTGATCGACCCTTTCATTACAATGATCGCACTGCTCTTTTCTATGGTGATCGGTATCCTTTTTGGGATCATCCCTGCCAAAAAAGCAGCCAATATGAATCCCATCGATGCACTGCGTTATGAGTGAGCAGGATCATACTCCCAGATATCTCTCCAGGATGATCTTGGCAGCCATCGAGTCAAGCCGGCCATCCTTTTTGTGTCTGAAGTCCCCTTTGGTCAGCTCTTTGGCTTCAAAGCTGGAGCCCTGCTCATCCTGGTAGTCCACTTCGATATCCAGATCAAGCAGCGCCACGAAGTGTTTGATGCGGCGTTCCATCTCCTCTTCGGCAGAGCCCCCTTTGGGCAGGCCGACGATCAGCTTCTCTATCCCCCACTCTTCTAAAAAATGGTTGAGATCCCTTGCCGCCTGGTTGCGGTTCTTTCTCAGGATCGCCTCCAAGGGCAAAACGATCTTCCCATCCAGGCAGATCGCTACACCGATACGTTTAAGTCCTACATCTATACTGGCTAGTTTCATAAGTGAAATTATACCAGAGCTTCCAGGAAAATCGGCTATCTTCGTGGAGACGGATCAAAACCGTAGTAGCGGTAGTTGACAGGCATGTAGTAGCGTTCCCCAAAGAGCTCTTTGCCCCTGATGCGGTCCTGATAGCGGTATCCCCTGTCATAGCGGTAGAACTGACCTTCAAATGAGTACCCATGTCGGTTGAAATATCCGTAGTAGTAACCATATCTGTCATAGAAGGGTGCTCGGTCATAGTGGTAGGCAAGTTCCCATCCGCGTTTCGTATAGGGGTATCCCCTCTGTTTGAAATGATGATGGGGTTGCGGCCGCTGGTCTCGATGTTTGATATGGTGTTGAGGATACTGCCGGGATAAAAAATCCTTTTGGTTTCTGAAGTCTCTTCTGAGGGCCTGCTGTGTACCGACACGTTGGTCCAGTTTCTGTATCATTTGCGGTGTCATAGGAGCCTGGGTGGAAGAATCCACCCTTTGCCCGAACTCTTTCGCCTCCAAAAATGTACCGACTATCAATGCACCCAAAAGTATGGGAAGCAGAAAACGATATTGTTTCATGAGAAATCCTTTACGTGAAGATAAAGAGATCATAAAACAAGTTTGTGGAAATATTGTGAAATTCTAAATTTCAACTTAAATCATTGGCTAAATCAATCTCCTGTATGATAGAATATCTGAAAGGAGTTTTACATGGGAAGAATTATTTGGTTACTTGGCGGTATGTCAATTTTATTCCTTGAAGCGGCAGAGAGCGAGAAGAGCCTTGACACTGTCAGTATATGGACGGTGATCTTAATCGTAGCGGTAGTGGCGGCAGGGATACTTTTTTTTGCTTCAAGGCAGATAGCAAAGCTGAGAAAGTTTCATGAAGATATGCTGACCAAACAGCTGGAGATGGAAGAGAAACAAAACCGGATCCTTACGAGTATGAGTGAAAATATTCATGATGCTGCACAGGAAGTGCTGAAAAAAAGTCATGCCATTATCGAAAATCATGATCGTTCTTCTGAAGAAAAAGAGGAGTTGTTGGTCGATATAGAGGATCAGCTTTTGGGTGTTACGAATAACCTGATCTACTTTTTGCGCCTCAAGTCCAAAAAGATCGAGATCGAGAATAAACCCTTCAACCTGAACAACGTACTGAACGAAGTATCGGGATTGCTGGGTACGAAACATGCCGGCAAAGAGCTGGAACTTATCTTTGATGTGAACAACAATGTCCCGCGCTATATGGTAGGCGACTCTCTGCATATAGGCCGTGTTTTGACCAACCTCTTTGAGTATATGTTTTCTCAGCTTACCGATGAGGAACTGAAGCTCGAAGTCTCTATGTTTAACAGCCATGAAGATAAGATCGATGTGCAGTTCAGGTTGAGGGATACCGGGCCGGGGATCCCTGCTGATGCACTGGAATCACTCTTTGTCCCTTACTATGATGAGGAACAGGGTGCCTATGTGGGGCTGGGGCTTTTTATCGCAAAATCTCTGGCCGAGTTGATGGAAGGTGCGCTTTATGTAGAGAGCAGAGAGGGGAAAGGGACGACTTTTATCCTTGATCTTCCGTTGAAGCTTGTTGACTCCGAGAACAGAAGAAGATATCGGCTGCCGGATAAGGTATTGACTGAGAAAAATGTATTGATCGTAGATTCCAACTTTAACTCCGCATTGGCGATCAAGAAGATGTTCGCTTACTTCAGGCACGATGTTCGAGTGATCAAAAAAGAGGATTTTCAATTCTCCATGCCGAAGATGGATGGTTATGACATTATCATACTCAAGGAGTCGCTCTTTAGCGGGAATGTCCTACGACATCTTCAGGAGATTAAAAAGGAAAAGAGTGATCTGAAGATCATTGCGCTCAACAATCTGCTCAATGTCAAAGAGAGCAATTTCCATGACGGACTGATCGATGCGCATCTCTTCAAGCCGGTCAATCAGGAGCGGGTATTTGAACTGATCATCAGTCTCTATGATATGGGTGTATCCAGGGTACTGCTTCAGGATCGGATCGAGGAAGATGAGGATAGCCGTCTGCCCAAAGCAAAAGTATACAAATCGGAGATACAGGAGGCAAAAGGGATTACCCAGGAGAGTTTTTCCGAATTTGCAGGAAAACACCTGTTGATCGTGGAAGACAACCTTATCAACCAGAAAGTACTGACTAACTTGCTTGCGCAATCAGGTATCAAGATCACACTTGCCAATGACGGTCAGCAGGCTGTTGAGATCGTGAAGTCCGGGAAGATCAAGTTCGACTTCATCCTGATGGATATTAACATGCCTGTAATGGATGGGTTTACTGCGACACAGGTGATACGCGAGGAGAGAAGGTTTGATGTTGTGCCGATCGTCGCTTTCACTGCCCTGATCCTTGAGAGCGAAAAGCAGAAAATGTTCAGCTGTGGGATCAATGCCTTTTTGGCCAAACCGCTGAATGTAGGAAAACTCTATCAGGCGATGGCAATGTTCATCTCCGACAAGGCGATTGAGACTGCCAAAGAAGAAGAGAAGAGGGAAAAAGAAGCCCTGTTTGACGGACTGAATATCCAAAAAGGTATTGCGCATACAAACCACAATGAAGCACTCTATATCGAACTGATCAAAGAGTTTATTGAAGCGTATGGCCAGAGCGACCAGATATTTGAAAAGCTGGTCCGTGAGAAGCGTTATGAACAGATAAAGATGCTTTGTGTCGATATGCGCGGACTTTCCGGAACGATCGGTGCGACAGGTCTGCATGATCTGGTCAATGATGTCTACAAGTATATTCTTTTCAACAAGCATGATCTTCTTGCCGGTTATGAAAACAAGTATGCCAAAGAACTTGCAAAGGTCAGAAAAGCCGTCGAAGCCTACCTCTTTTCAAAAGACAGGATGGAGTGATCAGGAGATCAGACCATCCGCATAGAGCCATCTTCCTTCACGCTTCAGGAAACGGCTTTTCTCTGTAAGCATACCGCTGGAGAGCGAAGCCTCAAAAGTGACATAGGCTTCCTCCTTGCCATCAACAAACTCTATAATTTTCAATCCCAGAAACTCGGTATATTGGCTAAAATGATCGATATCTTTTTCCCACGATACACGATCGTCGGTATACTCTGGATTCTCCGGGTGCGTGGTGTGGATGATATAGGCAGCATTGCCTGCGGCATAAGCGCTATAGCGCGATTTCATCAAAGTCAGTGCATTCGGAGCCAGTGCGCCCTTATGGTAGATGGCGCAACACTTTTTATACTTCTTATGGCTCCCGCAGGGACAGAGGATATTGGGTGAGACTTTTGCCATGGATACGACTCAGTCGGGTACGGCTTTTTTGGGAAGTGCCATACCTGCCTTCCAGGGAGTCGTGTAGCGTGAGCTGGTAACATGCATTTTTTGGATCGGCGCATCAGCGCTCATATAGAGCTTCTGCTCATCTCTGCTGAGGTAGCGTTTGCATACCTTCATACGTTTGAGATAAATTGGTTCTTCACTGAAGTGCGTCACCGTGACTTTACGACTTTTGCTGCTTGCGTGTGCAAACCAGCCGTCACCCAGATAGATGCCTACATGGTTGATATATTTGCTTTGTGGATTGGTCGAACCAAAGAAGATCAGGTCACCCTCATGCAGCTTTTCGAAGGGGACGGTTTTGCCCACTTTGGCCTGTTCTCTCGCGACACGGGGGATCTCAACCCCCATCTGCCCGTAGATATTGTAGGTGAGCCCGGAACAGTCAAAGGCATCCGGCCCCTCTTCGGCCCACACATAGGGTTTATCCAGATTGGATCCCAGTTGTGCCTGGATGTTGTAACGGTTCGGTTTGTAGGCCACTTCAGGTTTGATGATATCGTAGTTGGGATAGGTGTAGGGCTTTTTTTGGGCGCATCCTGAGAGCAGGAGCATCGTAAAAAGTAGTGCTGTGAACTCTTTCATCTCATACCTCTATAGAATAAGCATTGCATCCCCGTAAGAGAAAAACCTGTAGTTCTTCTCTACCGCCTCTTTATACAATTGTAACGTTTTTTCCCTTCCAATAAAAGATGATACCAGCATAATCAGTGTACTTTTAGGCAGATGGAAGTTGGTGAGGAGGTGAGTCACACGGCGGGGAGGGTTGTGCGGGTTGAGAAAAAGGTCGCATTCGCCCTCTTTTTTACCGGTACGTATATAGTACTCCACGGTACGTGTCACGGTGGTGCCTATCGCCAGGATAGGGGCATCGCTGTCGAGTACTGCTGCCGCCTCGTCACTGATATGGAAAAACTCCGAGTGCATCGGGTGATCGAGGATATTTTCGCTCTCTACGGGCTTGAATGTGCCTGCACCCACATGCAGCGTGACCTTGTGTGTTTGATGCCTTTTCTGCATTGCTTCAAAGAGTTCGGGGGTAAAGTGCAGGGATGCGGTAGGAGCAGCCACTGCACCTGCGTGTCGCGCAAAGAGAGTCTGGTAGTCCCTCTCATCCTCTTTGTTGTCTTCACGCTGCATATAGGGAGGCAGCGGAAGATGGCCGATCTTGTCAAGCAGGACTACCAGTGTTTCAAACCGCAGCGGCGTATGATCCTGCGTAAAAGTGACGGTACGGGTGCCGTCTTCATGCAGCTCCTCGACGGTTGCAACCAACCCCTCATCAAAGTAGAGTTTCATCCCTGCATGTACTTTGCCGCGGATCAGTGCCAGGGACCGGTAGGCATCAAGCGATTTGTTGAAGAGGAGTTCCACTTTGCCTCCTCCCAGTCCGCCGATCTTCTCTTTGTGACCGAAAATACGCGCTTTGATCACACGGGTGTCATTCAAAAAGACATGGCACGCCTCGGGTAGGTACTCCAAAAGATGGGCAAAGGTGGTATGGGTGATGGTATCGCTATGACGGTCATAGACCAGAAGTTTGGCACTGTCTCTGGGATAGACGGGTTTGGAGGCTATGAGCTCCGAGGGGAGTTCATAGTCGTAGTTTCCGGTGATGAGTTCTTCTTGTGTTGCCAAAGGTTAACTATCCTTCTTCTCTGCTGCTTCCTCGTCATCGTCTCCCTCGTACGGGTTGACCATACGTACGATAAGAATGGAGACTCCATAAAGAACGATAAGCGGGATTGCCATCAGAAGCTGCGTCAGTACATCCGGTGGTGTAAGCAGGGCTGCGAGAACAAAAATGATCACGATCGCATATTTGAAGAAATCCTTGAGCGTTTTGTCTGTCACCAGGCCCAGCAGTGCCAGGAAGTAGGCAAAGACCGGCAGCTCGAAGGCGATACCGAACCCCATCATGATCTTGGCGAAGAACCCTACATAATCTTCGATATTGATCAGCGGGGTATAAAGGAAGGAACCAAAGGTGATCAGGAACTGGAATCCAAACGGTGTGACGACATAATAGGAAAAAAGTACACCAACAAAGAACATGACCGACCCACCTGCGACAAACGGGATGATCATCTTCTTTTCATTCTCATAGAGCCCCGGAGAGACGAAGAGCCAGAGCTGATAAAGGATAAACGGCAGTGCGCCAAGCAGTGCAGCAAAGAAAGAGACCTTGAGCGCGACAAAGAAGACTCCCCCGATCTGGTGGGTCGTCACCATCCCTTCAAAGCTCTTTTTGCTGGCGTTCTCTACAGAGTGGTTGACATCATCCAGAAGGGTAACGAGTTGTGCTGTGGCATCTGCAGTGGCTTTGGCAGAGGAGGCAGCCTCTTTGAGCAGCGAAGCCAGTTCGGGATTCTCCTGTTTCCCTGCAAGATCGGAGGCCTGGGTCAGGTCGTCATGCAGTTTCCCTGCCGAGACTGAAGCCTCCTGCGCATAGGACTGGGCGCTCTCCGGCTGATACTTCGGTGTTTTGAGCGTGACCTCAGTGGTGTTCTGATCCTGTTGTATCTTCCACTCCGTAGCACTCTTGCTCTCTATGACCAGGCCTACCTGGGTGAGCGCATCATTGAGGGGCTGGGTAACCCAGGCAAGAATATGTTTGTGGAAAGTAAATGCGATCGCAAACATGATAAAGACAGAGATGACTGAAAGCCCGAGGCGTTTGCGCAGCTCGGCTAAATGGGGACGGAGGTCTTCAAACATCAGGCATCCCCGCTTTTCTTCTCTTTCTCTTCTGCTACAGAGCCTTTGGGTGTTCTGTCAGGCTGTGCATAAGGGTCAGGTTTCTTTGTTTTTATCTCGCTGTATTCCTGTTTGGGTTCGACCTGCGTAGCGATCTTCTCGTTATGTTCCGGGGCAGTGTTTTTCGCTTCTGCTTCAATCTGTTGTCTGTGTTTTTGCGCAGCGGTCATATCCGATGACACTTCCCGGGGAGCAAAATCATCATCAAGATCCTCCAGACTCAGGTTCTTAAAGCCTCTAAGCTCATCCGAAACTTCTGTAAGCTGTTTTTTGTAGTTCATTGCCTCTTCTTTGAGATCGGCGATCTTGATCTCTTCCTCAAGCGAACTTTTTGCCTCGCCTACGGTCTGTTTAATGCTTTTGATAAATTTTGCTATATCCACCATTGCCTGAGGCAGCTTGTCGGGCCCCAGAAAGAGGATGGCGATGATAGCGATAAGGACTAACTCAGTAAATCCGATTCCAAACATAAAATGCCTTCTTGTTTAATTGCTGTATTTTAACCAATTATCCTAAAATATAGAGTGCGAGCTCATCACTTAAAAAGTAATTTTGATTGAAGTATCGGCTTCCCTCGCGATGTAGTTTATTCTCTGCCAGAAGGGTCTCTGCCCTTGTTCTCATCGACTCGCTGAGTATCGTACTCTCGATGCCGACAGCACTGCGCAGCCCCAGAAAAATCCTTTCGGTCAGGAGATCATCTGCACTGAGCAGCTCTTCGCTGATCCGCATCGGATCGGAGATATAGGCGTGAATATCATTCTGCGGATAGAAACGGCGCTCTTTGAGAAAACCGACAGCACCTGCTCCTGCTCCGATATAGTTTTTGAGTTCCCAATACCCCTGGTTGTGTCTGCTTTGGTAGCGTCCGAAGTTGGAGATCTCATAGTGCTCAAAGCCTCGCTCCTTGATCCTGTCGGCAACAAAAAACGCCAGCGCTTCATTCTCCTGTCTGGCTTCGGGTGTCTGTGTGAACTTTGTCCCCTCTTCGATCGTGAGTTCATAGGCGGAGATATGATCGATCGGCAGCTCGAAAGCCTGTTCTATATCGGTGCGGATCAATGTTTTGGTGTCGTTCCGGTAATTATAGATCAGGTCCAGCGAGATATGCTCTATCCCCAGTTTGTGTGCCAGTATGATCGCCTCTTTTGCCTGTTTTGGGTTATGCGCACGGCCCAGGGCAGCAAGTTTTTTTTCATCAAAGCTCTGTACGCCGAAACTGATACGGTTGACCCCCAGTGACCGCATCCCCTCTATCCATGAAGCGGTTGCAGAGTTGGGATTGGCTTCAGTGGTGATCTCCGCATCCTTCCGAAGATAAGGTTGAAGCAGTGCAAAGATCGGTTCATAAAGATCAGGTGCCACGGTGGAAGGGGTGCCGCCCCCGATAAAGAGTGTCTCGATCGAACCTTTTTTCGCTTTAAAGCGTTCAAGTTCAAACTTCAGTTGTCTTTGAAGCGCATCCATATAGGCTTTGCGCGTATCAAACTTATCGACATAGGAGTTGAAGCTGCAGTAGTGACATTTTGAGTCACAGTAGGGGATATGGAGATAAGCAAGCAAATTACACCTTTTGGAGTCTTTTCAAAACTGAATATAACTCTATTTTAGATAAAATTTTATCAGAAAAAATTACTTTAGTTAAGTTGCGGAAGAGAAGATGCAGACAAAAAAGCGTTATCGCCCAAATGTTGCAGCTGTCATACTCTCCTCAAATTATCCAGATAAGTGCGAATTTTTTATCGCACATCGTAGTGATGTCAAAAATGTTTGGCAATTTCCGCAGGGGGGTATCGATGACGGAGAGACACCGTACGAAGCCCTGCAGAGGGAGTTGCTTGAAGAGATAGGGTGTGCAGAAGTCGAGATATTGGGGGAGTTTCCCGAGTGGATCACCTATGACTTTCCGGATTCGGCGAGAAGCAGGAAAATCTATCCCTATGACGGACAGACCCAGAAGTATTTTCTGGTGCGTTTGAAGGAGGGGGCGACGATCGATCTGAATGCATATGATATCCCGGAGTTTGAAGAGTATGACTTTGTTGCATATGAAGATGTGTTTAAGAAGGTGACCTATTTTAAACGTAAAGTCTATCGCAAAGTGATCGACTACTTTAAAGAAGAGGGTTTAATTTAAAATTTGAGAAAAGGCAAAAGATGTTAATCGTCCATAAGTATGGTGGAACTAGTGTTGGCGGTTTGGACCGTATAGAAAATGTAGCGTCCCGCGTGATCAAAGCGCGTGAAGAGGGACATGACCTGGTGGTAGTCGTTTCTGCAATGAGCGGTGAGACCAATAAGCTTGTAGGGTATGCGGAACACTTCAGCAGCAGCCCTGCGAAAAAAGAGATGGATATGCTTCTGAGCTCGGGGGAGAGAGTGACCGCAGCACTTCTTTCGATCGCGTTGCAGGCAAAAGGCTATGACGCTGTTGCGATGACGGGAAGACAGGCAGGAATAGTGACCGATGATGTCCACACCTATGCGCGTATCGAAGAGATCGATCCCAAGCCGATGAAGGATGCGATCGCTGAAGGAAAGATCGTGATCGTTGCCGGTTTCCAGGGGATCACAAAAGAGGGAAATGTCTCTACGCTCGGGCGAGGAGGTTCAGACCTTTCTGCCGTAGCGATCGCGGGTGCGATCGGGGCGGACCAGTGCGAGATCTACTCTGATGTAGATGGTATCTATACCACAGACCCGCGTATAGAACCAAGAGCAAAAAAGCTCGATACGATCTCTTATGATGAGATGCTTGAGATGTCAAGTCTCGGTGCGAAGGTTTTGCAGAACCGTTCGGTTGAATTGGCTAAGAAACTACATGTCAAACTGTATGCGAAAAGCAGTTTTAATGACAATGAGGGTACATTGATAACAGAGGAGAGTGAAAATATGGAAGCAGTTTTGGTAAGCGGTGTTGTATTGGACAGAAATCAGGCAAGAGTGACACTCAGAGGCGTCTCCGACAAGCCAGGAATCGCAGCGGAAATTTTTACGATGCTTGCAGAGAACAACATCAACGTTGATATGATCATCCAGAATGTGGCAACAGCAGACGGTGAAACGAATCTTGGATTTACCGTTCCTCAGAGTGAACTGGAGAATGCAAAGTCGGTGATCGAAAAATTTGATCATGATATCAAAGGGATGGACTTTGACGAGAAGATCTGCAAAGTGTCTGTAGTGGGTGTGGGGATGAAGTCCCACTCGGGTGTCGCAGCCAAAGCATTTTCGACCATGGCAGAGAACAACATCAATATCCAGATGATCGCCACTTCCGAGATCAAGATCTCTGTGGTCATTGATGAAAAGTACGGTGAACTTGCGATCCGTGCGCTGCATGAAGCTTATGAGTTAGACAAGTAATCCCGTGCAGCAGCTCTTAAAGTGGACACTGGACACGATCCGTGAGAAAGAGAGCGCTTTCTCGTGGATGGAAGAGCACCGTTTCGCATGGGCTCCTCTTGTCAACAGTGCAGTCTCTCAGATACTGGAGGGGAAAACGGTGCTGGTGATGACAGATGAACCGCGCCAATGGTTTGCAAAGTATATACTCCAAAAGGTCAATGACTTTGAAAAACACCGTCCTCTTTTGCCTTTTTACCCGCTTGGCGGATGTTTTCCGAATCTGCATACAGTGAAGGGCAAAGAGAAGATCCAGCTCCTCGAAGATATGCTGGATCTCTCCTATCCGAACGGCTATTATATCTGGTATATCGGAAAAGGGGACCACTCTGCTACCAAGATCGCTTATAGAAATGATGACAGCTTTTTATGGCTGATGGATGAAGAGGCACAAAACAGTTTCCACCTACGCAGCGCTGATCCTCTTCTGGATATCAAACTTCTGCAGCTTTACAGACTTTTTGATGAGACACTTTCTGCAGCACTTTTCGGTGATCTAGACTTAGAGTCATGAGCAGATTAGAACTTACCAGCCAGGTACTCATTACTCCCCGGATCGAAGAGACGATCAAAGCACTTGAAGCGCTGAAAAGCGATGAGCGCATCGTCAAGATCGTCAAAGAGGATAATTTTCTCGTTGAGGATGCCGCACTGGCGATAGAGAAAGCCTATCTTGCCAGCGAAGAGACCACGGTGATCATTCTTGCTGCACGTCTTTTCTCTCCTGTCGTGCAAAACAAACTGCTTAAAGTGATCGAAGAGCCTCCTCCGCATAAAGAGTTTATCCTGCTCACTCCAAGCAAGGCGACGATACTCGCTACGATACGTTCGCGTCTGCCGGTACATGTACTGGGCGACACTGTTTCGCATAAGGATTTGGGACTGGATCTTTCACAGCTCTCTTTGGAGACGGTCTATCCCTTTGTGCAGGAGCATAAACGCACAGCTGCTGCCGAGATGAAGCGGATCGTTGAGGATATCTCCAAGGCGGCGATGCGTTCGGGCAAGTTCAACCTGGATGATAAGACCCTGAAGCTCTTTTCTGATGCCTTTATGGCGCTTGACATGGGATCGCCCCCTTCCTTTGTGCTCAATACGCTGCTTCTGAAGCTGCTGGCAAAGAAAAAGCGCTAAAACGATTCAATGCGCAGCATTGAAAGTGAATAATTAATAGTGAAGAGTTGCGGTATGCTTTTAGACAAAAGCGAACTATTGATAGGAGATCATACGTATGCAAATCTATAAACTTGGTGAAATTAAAGATAAAGAAGCTGCACTCAGGGTACTCGGTGTGGAGAGTGGCGGTATCTCCATTATGGCGAAGAAAATGGAGTTGATGTGCTTTTATATCAAAGACCTCAAAACCCCTGCGGCGAATATCCTCAAGCAGGATGCACTGAGTATCGGTGCGGAGCTGGCAGTGCCCGGTGGGGTAATACTCTGTGAAAAACCTGCCTATGACTGTATCCTGATCGGAACCAAAAAGCATATCGAGATCCTCTCGCGCAAAGAGCTTGCGCAGCCTTTTGGGCTGAAGACTCTGGCAGGCGAACTGAAGAAGTTTCTCTCTGCAAAAAGCTACCCGACCCGTATTATGGGGATCATCAATGCCAATGATGACAGTTTTTTTGAGGGGAGCAGGTTTGTCGCCGGTGATGCAGTCTCCCGATGTGAAACGATGATAGCAGAGGGTGCGGAGATCATCGATATCGGTGCCGTCTCTTCGCGTCCAGGTGCGAAAGAGGTAAGCGCAGAGGAGGAGCTTGAGCGCATCAAACCGATCTGCGATGCCGTGCTTGAGCACAAACTCTACGAAAAAGCGCTCTTCAGTATCGACAGCTACACGCCGAGTGCGGTGGAGTATGCGCTCAAAAGCGGGTTCGGGCTGATCAACGATATCACCGGTGCCAGTAATGATGAGATCATCAAACTTGCCGTGAGATACAATGCAAAGCTCTGTATCATGCATATGCAGGGGACGCCTCAGACGATGCAGAAAGAGCCCTGCTATGAGGATGTGACAGCCGAGGTGAGTAGATTTTTTGAAGAGCGCATTGCTAAGTGTGAGGTGATGGGACTCAGCCGTGAGCAGATCATCCTCGATGTGGGGATAGGTTTCGGGAAAAGCCTGGAGCACAACCTGACGCTTTTAAAAAACATGCAGCACTTCACCCACTTTGGCTGCGAAGTGCTGATAGGGGCGAGCAGGAAATCGATGATCGACAAGATCATTCCGACACCGACTGAAGAGAGATTGCCGGGGACATTGGTGATCCATCTTAAAGCAGTGGAGAACGGCGCGAGTATCGTACGCTGCCATGACGTAGCGGAGCACAGACAGGCTCTGGCAGTACAGGAAGCATTGGGATCATGAAAAAAGCTGTTTGGGTATTACTCTTTTTAGCTGTTAGCGTGATAGGCGGAACAGCAGGTATCCTGTGGTTAAATGACTCAATAACGAATGAAGCCGCTTCAGATATTTATCATGATCTCTCTAAGATACCTGCAAAAAAAGCTGCATTGGTTCTGGGAACATCCAAATATTTTCATGGAAGAGAGAACTATTTTTATCACTATCGGATAGAAGCGGCAGCAAAACTTTTTAAACTAGGAAAGGTGAGGGCGATCGTCATCTCAGGTGATAACGGAAGTAAAACCTATGATGAACCTACGGATATGAAAGAGGACCTTATCAAAGCAGGTGTACCTGAAAAATACATCACCCTAGATTATGCCGGGTTTCGTACTCTGGATTCTATCGTAAGGGCTGAGGCGATCTTTGGTCTGAAGGACTATATTATTGTTTCACAGAAGTTTCATTTGGAGAGAGCTTTATATATCGCGAAGGCCAAAGGGCAGAAAGTCATAGGCTTTGCCGCAAATGATTTGAAAAATACCTATGCAGCCCAAAAAATGAAAATAAGGGAATATCTGGCTAGGAGCAAAGCATTTTTGGATATCAATATCTTACATACAGACCCAAAATTCTATGGAAAAAAAGAGAAGGTAACGTATAAACTATGACACAAGAACAATATCAAGACAAGGTAGCACTTCTTAAAAAATGGGCGTATGCCTACTATGTAGAGGACAATCCCGTTGCCAGCGATGAGGAGTATGACAGGCTCTATCATGAAGTGCTGGAGTATGAGAAAGCGCATCCCGATGAGGTGGCTGAGGACTCACCGACCAAACGTGTCGGCGGTATCGTACGTGAGGAGTTCACCAAAGCGAAGCATATCAAACGTATGTGGAGCATGGAGGATGTCTTTGACAGCGAAGAGGTCAAAGAGTGGCTGGAGCGTGTCGAGAAAAATATCGGGGAGTGCGAGTACTTCTGCGAACCGAAATTTGACGGGGCGAGTCTGAACCTGCTCTATGAGGGTGGCAAGCTGGTCCGTGCGATCACACGCGGGGACGGCCTCGTCGGCGAAGAGGTGACCGACAATGTACGTACGATCCGCTCGGTGCCGCTGACGATCGGTTATGAGGGGTTGATCGAGATCCGCGGTGAAGTGGTGATCCGCAAAGATGACTTTGAGAAGATCAATGCAGAGCGTCTGGAAAAGGGAGAAAGCCTCTTTGCTAATCCCCGCAATGCTGCTGCGGGGAGCCTGAGACAGCTTGACAGTTCCATCACGGCGAAGCGGAGGCTGGTCTTCTACCCCTGGGGGCTTGGGGAAAACTCCCTGAAGCAAAAGAAGCTCTCCGAGAAGATGGCGTATGTCTATACACTTGGCTTTCTGGAGCCGCCTTTTGCGAAAGATTGTCAAGGGATCGAAGAGATCGAGGCGTTTTACCGGATGCTGATCGCCAAACGTGACGAGATACCGATGATGATGGACGGGATGGTGCTCAAGGTCGATGAGGTGGAGAAACAGGAGGAGTTGGGCTATACCGTCAAGTTCCCCAAATGGATGTGCGCCTACAAGTTCCCTGCGGTCGAGAAGGTGACGAAGATCAAGGCGATCACCCTTCAGGTAGGGCGTACGGGTGTGGTCACTCCGGTAGCGGAGATCGAACCGGTTAATATCGAAGGGGCGATGGTCAGCCGTGCTACGCTGCACAACTTTGACGAGATCGAGCGCAAAGATATCCGTATCGGTGACAGTGTCATCATTATCCGCAGCGGAGATGTGATCCCCAAGATCATCAAGGTGCTCGAAGAGCGCAGAGACGGTACGGAAATCAGGGTAGAACGTCCCACCGAGTGTCCGACCTGCGGGAGTGAACTGCTCGATGAGGGGGCATTGATCAAGTGCCAAAACCTCCACTGCCCCGACCGTGTGATCAACTCCATCATTCACTTCGCGCGCAAAGGGTGTATGAATATCGACGGGCTGGGGAGCAAGATCGTGGAGCTTCTGGTCAAAGAGGGGATCATCAAGGATATCCTCGATCTCTACTTTATCACGTATGAAGACCTCGAAGGGCTGGAAGGGTTTAAGGAGAAGCGTATCAACAATCTTCTGGATGCGATCCAGGCGACAAAAGGGGCACCGCTCTACC
Source organism: Campylobacterota bacterium (assembly GCA_011048515.1). Classification (GTDB taxonomy): domain Bacteria; phylum Campylobacterota; class Campylobacteria; order Campylobacterales; family Sulfurovaceae; genus Sulfurovum. The sequence goes on from DSDW01000096.1 coordinate 15,029, forward strand.
GCCTGATCAATGCGATGGGTATCGAGCATATCGGTGAAGTGGCGAGTAAAGCATTGGCGCTGAAGTTTGGGCTGGGTATCGTGGACGCAACCTATGAGCAGATCGTTGCGATAGACGGTATCGGTGAAGAGATGGCAAACTCTCTGCTGGAGTTTATGCGGGTCAACCATGATTTTGTCCTGAAGCTGTTTGAGACGATCCAGCCGACAGTCGAAGAGAAAGTCGAGGCAGAAGAGAACCCGTTCAAAGGCAAAACAGTGGTTCTTACCGGTACGATGAGCGAAAGCCGCGGCGCGATCAAAGAGATGCTGGAAGGGCTTGGTGCCAAAGTGAGCGGTTCTGTGAGCAAGAAGACAGACTTCGTCATCTACGGCGAGGATGCGGGAAGCAAACTGGACAAGGCCGAGAGTCTGGGGGTCGCGACACTGACCGAAGATGAGATGAAGGCGATGCTGTAAAGCGTATCTATCAAAAGATCAATAGGCAGACGGGTTGGATCATTCTCCAGAGCGATTGATTGAAAATGAATCTTTTGAATAGTTAAACATACAGCAGGGTTTTTGCATTATAATTGCGAAAAAATTCAGGAATGACGATGCCCGGAGCGCAAAACAGTACCCGTTATCTGGTCGGTATGATCGTTGCGATGCTGTTGTGGGGTTTGGCCTGGACGGCAGGAAAGATGGCAGCATCGCATGCGACTCCTCAGGTAGCGGGATTTTGGCGTTACGCTATCTCTTTTTTAAGTATCCTTCCTGTGATCTGGATGATGAAGATCCCTTTCAAAACAGATGCCAAAGGTGTATTCTATATGGTTGCTGCCGGGCTTTTGACCGCTCTCTTCAACTATCTTTTCTTTGCAGGGCTTGCGCATGGAGAAGCGGGATATGGCGGAACGATGGTGACCGCACTCTCTCCGATCGTAACCTATATGATCTCCATCGCTTTTTTGGGAATAACAGTAACCTTTTGGCAGATTAGCGCACTTGCCATAGGGATAGCGGGTGCACTGATACTGCTCAGGGTTCCTTTTGCAGGGCTGGGCTTTTTAAATGTAGAGAGCATCTACTTTTTGGGATGTGCTGTCGTCTGGGCAGTGGTAACGATATTTGCGCAAAAGGCATCCCGGAGAGCCCATCCCATGTTCTATACGACGGTCGTCTTCGGCGTAGCCGCACTGACCAATATGCTTGTGGCACTTCCATATCACCCCTTTGACTTCGCTTCCTATGACAGCCTCTTTTGGTGGACGATACTTTTTATAGGCTTGTTCCCGGGGACATTCAGTACAGCACTCTATTTTATCTCAGCAGGGAAGATAGGCGCACACAATACCGGTGTGTTTATGTTCATTGTTCCGGTAGGTGCTATCGTGTCAAGCTGGATCGTTTACGACGAAAAGATTGCAATGTCAACGATAGCAGGTTGTCTGCTTGCCTTCGCAGCTGTGGTACTGTTCAATGTGAAAAGAAACAAAAGCATATAAAGGCAGCAGAGAGTACCTGCACCGTAGCAGCGCGATTTTCATACGAGTGGGTTTCAAAAACGGTAGAGCGCTCCAAAATCATGTTATAATATTATTGTATAAAATTATATAGATAAATTTAATCTTTTAATTTTATCTGAAACTGTTGGTGCATGGTGGAAGTTGTAAGAACTTTTGCGATGGATATTCAACAATCATCCTCTGAAAGGGGATAGAATGAAAGAAGTAGCAAACATAATTGCAGCCGTTACGGTCGGAATTGGCTTTCTTTGCGCAGAGGGTGCGCCTAAAACTTATCCTGGCGGAAAACTTGGAAAAATGGTTAAATTGGGAGAGGATATATTACTTCATACCAATACACACCCTTTAACCAAGGATTTTGTAGGCAATAAACTGACCTGCGTAAACTGCCATTTGTCTGGAGCAGACGGAAAACCGGGAACCGGTATGGGAATGTCGACATTGATTGGAACTGCAACGGCTTTCCCGGCATTTTCAGGCAGAGAAAAGACGGTACAGACACTCCAGGATCGGGCAAATAACTGTTTTATGAGAAGTATGCACGGAAAACGTCTTATAGTGGACAGCGAGGCGAGTATTGCGATTGCAGCCTATATTACATGGCTGTCTACAGGATTATCAATCCAAATGAATGATGAATACCCGATAGGCCCCCTCAATATGAAAAAGTTTATGCAAAGTGATAAGTTTGCCTTGATTCAGTTCAATGCAACACATCAAAATTATCTCAAGGGACAAACCATCTATAAAAAGAAATGTGCGCAATGTCATGGGATGGATGGGGCCGGTAATGAAGAGAATCCCCCATTATGGGGTAAAGATGCCAATGGACAATGGCTCTCTTACAATACGGGGGCTACTATGAGCAAGCTTGATAAAGCACCGGTATGGATACAGTCAAATATGCCTTTAAAGGAAGCCGGAACATTAACTGATCAGGAAGCAGCGGATGTCACACTTTATATCAATGCCCAGGAAAGGGCAGATTTTGATCTGAAAAAAGGTTTACTTCCTAAAGAGGAAATGGGCCATTACAATTCGGCTGTATTAGAGGAACACCAGTCGGTAAGAAAAAACTTTGAAAATTTCGATTTGGATATCGACGTGATCAGAGGTGATAAAAAAATCAAATAAATATGAATTTCTGTAACTTAGCGGAAGGAACTTTTCAAATGTTTCTACACAGCAGTTGATTATCGGATGATGTTATAATTACGCAACAATAAATATTCGTATTTAAAATTTTTATATTAAAGAAAAGAATGATGAGACTGGATAAATACCTCGTTGAGGAGTGCTACTTTGAGAGCCGAAACCGTGCTTTGGATGCGATCAAATCGGGTAAGGTGACAGTAGACGGAAAGAAGGTGAAGGCATCACACCAGATCACGCCCGATACACAGGTGGAAGTAGAAGATGCAAAGTTCTATGTGAGTCGTGCTGCACGCAAACTGGAGAGCTTCCTGGAGGAATATCCAATGGAGCTGAAGGGGAAACGCGCACTGGATATCGGCTCGAGCACGGGCGGCTTTGCACAGATATTGCTGGAGCATGGTGCAGGATCACTGGCCTGTGTGGATGTGGGAAGCAATCAGTTGCATGTTTCACTGAGGGAGGATGAGAGACTCTCTCTGTTTGAAGAGACCGATATCCGTGATTTTACAGATGAAAAAGGGTTTGAGGTGGTCACCTGCGATGTCTCTTTTATCTCTGTTCTGCAGATCATCGATGATATCGACAGGTTGAGTACGAAAGATATCATTATCCTCTACAAACCCCAGTTTGAAGTAGGGCGTGAAGTAAAAAGAGACAGTAAAGGCGTGGTGCAGGACAGTGATGCGATCCGCAAGCGAAAAGAGGAGTTTGAAGCGCATGCCAATCGCCTGGGATGGGAACTGAAGTATCAGAGTGCTTCATCTATAGCTGGCAAGTCAGGGAATCAAGAGTACCTGTTTCACTTTATAAAAATTAAAAATTAAAAATTAAAAATTAAAAGTAGAAATTTGAAATTACTCAATAAGATTAAAAGCATTGCCATCGGTTCTTTTGACGGGATTCACCTTGGTCATCAGGCTTTGATCGCACAGGCAGAAGCGATCGTGATCATTGAGAGAAACAGCGGCTATCTGACCCCGGGATATAAGCGCAGCTGCTATACCGATAAGATCTGCTGCTTTTACCATTTTGACAAGATCAAGGGTTTGACCCCGGAAGCGTTTGTCGCAAGATTGCTGGAGGATTTTCCTCTTCTTGAAAGGATCATCGTGGGGTATGACTTTCATTTCGGAAAAGAAAAAAGAGGAGATGCCGCACTGCTTCAGACGCTTTTTGACGGGGAGATAAGGGTAGTGGAACAGGTCTGCTATGAGGGGATACCCGTACACTCCCGTACGATCAAAGCATATCTAAGGGAGGGAAGGATGAAGATGGCCAATGCGCTGCTGGGAAGAAGTTATCAGATCGAGGGGGAAGTGATACCTGGGCAGGGGCTTGGGAAAAAATCTTTTGTCCCTACGCTCAATCTCGCTGTTGACCATTATCAGCTGCCCCTTGAAGGGGTCTATGCCACACGTACCAGGTTGGATGATGTATGGCATGATTCGGTGAGCTTTGTGGGAAACCGTATTACCACAGGTGGCAGTTTCGCGGTTGAAACACACATACTCGATCAGGAGATATATGAGGAACATAGCAGTGTATCTCTTCTTTTTGTGGACCTGCTCCGCATCAACAAAAAGTTTGACAGCTTTGAGGCTCTGAAAATGCAGATCGAAGAGGATATCAAAAGGGCTAAAGAACTGTTGGGATGAAAAATATCTTTTTAACTCTGCTTGCCTCTTTTGGTGTGATTTATATGGTTGGCGGTGTGCTGCTTTATATTTTTCAAAGCAGTTTTATCTACTATCCGACTCCGGCGGTGAACCATCCATTCTCTGAAAAAACCTTTACACATGATGGTGAAACGATCAGGGTGATCACTCTGAATGAGGGGAAAAGCAAGGCCATTGTCTACTTTGGCGGTAACGGTGAGTCCGTAGCCTATAGCGCTGAAGATTTTTATGAAAAATTTCCCGGGTATACCGTCTATCTGGTCAACTACAGAGGATATGGCGGAAGCAGCGGTAGACCGACACAGGCAGGATTATTCAGCGATGCGTTGGCTATCTATGACAAGCTCAAAAAGGATCATCAGCAGATCATTGCTATTGGACGGAGTTTGGGTTCAGGGGTTGCCGTTTACCTTGCCTCACAAAGAGAGGTGGAAAAGCTGGTGTTGGTCACCCCTTTTGACAGTCTCCAGAGTGTTGCCCAGGAAATCTATCCGATCTTTCCCATGTCACTTATTTTGAAAGAGAGCTATCGCAGTACAGAGTATGCTGAAAAAGTCACTGCAAAGAAGATACTGATGCTTATTGCCCGGGAGGACAGGATCATACCTCCAGAGCATGCCTATAGACTTGCCAAAGCATTTACTCACACGGAGCTTATGATCGAAGTGATAGAGGAGAGAGGGCATAATACCATCTCCTATGATCAGAGGTATTACAGTCTACTAAAAGAGTTTATCGACTGATATTCTTGATGATGCAGTGTAGAGACAGTTTGACTTAGATGATATAGTTGAATGTTTTATTGGACACTCTCTCTTTAGAAAGGGTACCGTTAAGTTGATAGCATTGTGTGTTGGGCTGCGCATATTCAATGCGGTTCTTACCGCTTTTTTTTGCCCTGTACATCGCGTGGTCGGCTGCTTTGATCAATAGTTCAGGACTTATGCCGTCATAGGGATAGATCGAAGCACCGATGCTCATACCCACATCTATGATCTTCCCGTCGATCATGCAAGGTGTTGAGGTAAGATGATTGATCCTCTTAAGCACCCTGTCAAGATAGTTAAAATTTTCAAGCTCCTCTATGAGGATCACAAACTCATCCCCACCAAAACGACAGACGGTATCCTCTCCTCTCAGAAGCTCCTCGAGGTAGGAACCTACACGTTTGAGTATCTCATCACCTGCCGTATGGCCGTAAGTATCATTGATCGGTTTGAAGTTGTCCAGGTCACAGAAGATAAGGCCGATATGTTTTTCAAAACGTTTGGCATGTTCTATCGCGTGATCCAACCTGTCATTGAACAGAATTCTGTTGGAGAGTCCGGTGAGGGGATCATGTGTTGCAAGAAAAGCCTGTTCTTGTGCGTCTTTGCGGTGGTGTGTTACATCGGAAAATACAGCGATGTGATTTTCTATCTTTCCCTGGCTGTCCCTGATCGTATTGATACTCAACCACTCTATATATATCTCGCCATTTTTTTTACGGTTGGTGATCTCCCCCTGCCAGTACCCTTCATTGTGCAGCTGATCCCACATCTTTTGATAGAACTGCTTATCATGGTTGCCTGATTTGAGAATTCTGGGATTTTTACCAATGATACTCTTACGATCATATCCTGTAATCTCCAGGCAGGCATCATTGACCTGGATGATGGTATTGTTGCATCGGTGATCACGACACCATCCATCGTATGTCTTAAAACAGCTGAAGACATCTCCAGAGATTTGCGGTTCTGGCTGCTGTTGATCGCTGACCCGATAATGGAGGCGGCAGTACTGAGCATTTCGACATTGCTCTCCTGAAGTACTTCGGTATGACCGTTTCCTATGCCTAAAAACCCCCACCATTGGTCCTGCACAAATATCGGCAAGATCAGCAAAGAGTTGATTTTGAAGAGATCGAGAAGTTTGGTTTTTGACTTGTCATAGTCGCTTTTTCGTCCGTTGACCAGTTGGTTTTTTTGCAATTTGTTTTTCCATCGCATGAGATGGTGTTTTCGATAGTGAATCTTTTCTTTCCCTCTTGCCTGTTCGTTATCGTTGATGTAAAGCAGTTTTTGGGCAGAGGAATATGTTTCGTCCTGTTCATTTTTATAGATAAAGATACAGGAGGCGCGGGATGCCTCTTTGAGATGGTTCATCTCAAGGTGGAGTGCCACCATCCAGTCTGGCTGTTGTAAAAAGCTGTATGACATCTCATTGATCGCATGCAAAATGTCTTCTTGCCGCTGCAGTTCGTAACGGGCTTCTCTCTTTTCTATGATATCGTGATGCAGCTGCTGGATGGTTTTGGAAAAACTTTTGGATTCAAAGGGTTTGGAGAGGAACTGGTTGACACCCAGTTCGATCGCTTTGAGCAGGATATCTCGCTTTTCAAAGTCGGTAAAGAGGGCTATTTTGACATCCTCATCCTCTTTTCGTATCTCCTCAACCATTTGGAGGCCATTCATGCGCGGCATATTGATATCGGAGAGAATAATGTCGGGATGGTACTTTACATAGGAGGATAAGCCTTCAACTCCGTCTGATGCCAGATAGATCTTATCCGCATAAGGTTTCAGCATATGATGCAGTATTGATATCGTCGTTTTATCGTCATCGACGATAAGTATTCCCAGCTCTTCCATTTGACTATTCTAATAGGATAAACCTTTGATATAAATAAATAATATAACTCTTGCAAGAGAATGGTTACAAAGCTGAAGTTTTCTTCAAACGACTACTTCCGGAACGATTGGGTATAATATCAGGAAAATAAAGATAGCGAAGAGCGAACAGGATGAAAGATAAAGTATTCGACAAACCGATAGAGAAGAAATTTGAATTTGATGAAGCCGTCGCTTCTGTTTTTGACGATATGCTCAGCCGCTCAGTTCCTTTTTATGATGAGGTACGCAAGCTGATCGTTTCTATCATTCTGGCCGAAGAGGGCGAAGGTAAGCGCGTACTAGACCTGGGGTCCTCCACGGCAAAGTTTCTGCTTGACCTTGACAGTAAACTCACTGCGAAGATGTACCTCAAGGGGATTGACAACTCCCAGGCGATGCTTGATCGTGCAAAGCAGAAGAGCCAGGCATTCGGTGCGGATATCGACCTGGAGCTTGCCGACATGCTGACCTACCCGTTTGGCGGAGAAGATATCGTGGTATCCAACTATACCCTTCAGTTTATCCGTCCGATGCAGCGTCCGGAGCTGGTGAAGAAGATCTATGATGGGTTGAACGAAGGGGGGATGTTCATCTTCTCGGAAAAGGTGGTCTTTGAAGACAAAAAGCTCGATAAGCAGCTTATTGATATCTACTACAGCTATAAAAAAGAGCAGGGATACAGCGAATATGAGATCGCCCAGAAGCGTGAAGCGCTTGAGAATGTTCTCATCCCGTTCACGATAGAAGAGAATATCCAGATGTGTGAAAAAGCGGGCTTCAGACACATCTCAACCCTCTTTCAGTGGGCAAACTTTGTCACCTTTATAGCAAAAAAATAGATGTGAATAAACCTGCTTTTGAGTACTTCCCTAAAATACGGGTTGCATTATTTAATATGAGTTATTCACAACTTATTCACACAGGTGAATAACTTAAATGACGATAAAACAAGATAATTTTTTAGACTTTTTTTTGGAAATGTTACTTTTTTGATTTGATCATCATTTTGATCATTTGGAGCAGTTCTTTTTGCATAATATACTGCCTTGCAAAAGTGCCTTTTCTCACTCTAAGGTTTTTGGAGGCGGGCATAAGCTATAATCAACCAATTTATTTTAGAAGGAATGATGATGAGTTGGACACCGAGTAGCTGGAGAGCATTTCCTATCAAGCAACAACCAACCTATACAGACCAGGAGGCCCTTAAGGCCGTAGAAAAAGAACTGAGTTCTTATCCTCCGCTTATCTTTGCAGGAGAAGCAAGAAGACTCAAAGAGAAACTAGCTGCAGCGGGAAGAGGAGAGGCGATGCTGCTCCAGGGCGGGGATTGTGCCGAAAGTTTCTCGGACTTTAATGCGCAGAGTATCAAGAACCTTTTCAGACTTATGCTTCAGATGAATATGGTACTGATGTATTCGACAGGCAAACCTATCGTAAAGGTAGGCCGTATTGCGGGGCAGTTCGCAAAGCCGAGAAGTGCAGATTTTGAAGAGATCGATGGGGTAAAGCTTCCCTCTTACCGCGGAGATATCATCAACAGTATTGAATTTACGGAAGAGGCGAGAGCTCCGAAACCTGAAAATATGATCAGGGCGTATAACCAGTCTGCAGCGACACTCAACCTTCTCAGGGCATTTTCCAGAGGGGGGATGGCTGACCTTAAGAAAGTGCACCAGTGGAACCTTGACTTTATCAAAGACAATCCGCTTGGGCAGAAATATGATGAACTCAGCGATAAGATCGACAGTGCGATGAAGTTTATGTCTGCATGCGGTTTGACAAGCGATATCATGCCGCAGCTTCAGCAGACAACGGTCTATACATCGCATGAAGCATTGCTGCTCAACTATGAAGAGGCATTGACAAGGCTTGACAGTGAGACGGGCGAATATTATGACTGTTCTGCGCATATGCTCTGGATCGGTGACCGAACCAGAGACCTCAAAGAAGCGCATATCGAATACTTCAGGGGGATTGCGAACCCCATCGGTTGCAAAGTGGGACCGTCTATGGGTGAGGATGAGCTTATCGCGCTGATTGATGCGCTCAATCCTAACAACGAAGAGGGAAGGCTGAACCTTATAGTGCGCATGGGTGCCGACAAGATACGTGAATACTTCCCGAAACTGCTTAAGCGTGTGAGAGATGAGGGAAGGAATGTGGTATGGTCCTGTGATCCGATGCATGGAAATGTGGAGAAGAGTTCAACAGGATTTAAGACCAGAGACTTTGCCAACATTCTGAGCGAAGTGGAACAGTTCTTTGCGATCCATAAAGAGATGGGAACAGTGGGTGCAGGGATCCACCTTGAGATGACAGGCAATGATGTGACAGAGTGTACGGGAAGTACCTCCTGTGCGATCACGGCAGAGGGGCTTGCCAGCCGTTATCATACACAGTGTGACCCGAGGCTGAATGCTTCCCAGGCGCTTGAACTGGCGTTTATGCTCTCTGATACGATTGAGTAATATCTCTTTCTGTCCCGGATTTTACCGGGATAGAGCCTATTTTTCTGTGGAAGAGGGTTACTTTTTGACCGTGAAGCGGTTGATCCCTTCCCTGTATTCATATTCCAGCCCCATCTTGTGAATATCCAGAATACTTTTTACGATATAGAGCCCCAATCCCAACCCTTTTTTAGAAGTATGGAATGGTTTGAAGTAGTTCTCCAGCGGTTCACTCAGCATCTCCCCCCTGTTTTCTATCACGATACACCCCTTCGCGATAATCACTTTGATATGCTTGTCGGTACTGTATTTGATCCCGTTATCCAGAAGATTTTTGAGCGTAAGTGTGAAAAGTTCAAAATCGACCTCCAGTTTAAAATCTTCGATGGTTTCGATCGTGATGTGCTGTTTTGGATTTTCAAACATCAGAAGATCGATACTCGCCTCGACCAGATCGGAGGCCTTATAAGGCTTGATGGAGAGCTGGAAGTTCTTTGAGGTGATCTGTTCTATCTTCGCGAACTCGTCGATCAGCAGATTCAGCCTCTCAAAGATACTGTGCATACGGGCTTTGTTCTTCTCATCGGGAAGCATTTCGCTTACAAGCCTTCCTTTCCCGATAGGTGTCTTAAGCTCATGCATAATGGCACGCAAAAAGAGCTGACGCGACTGCAACAGCTCCCGGATCATCTCAACGGCATGATCAAACTCATTAGCCACTTCGGCGATCTCATCCTTTTTGTCACTTTTACAGGAGATATTGAGATTCCCCTGCGAGAAGGTCTTGATCTTGTTTTTGAGTACCGAGAGGGGCTTTAGGCTGCGTATGATCCACATATAGAGCATGAGGATAAGAACAAATACGATGAAAAATACAATGATCCTTTTGAAGGGGAATTGCATCTTGTTTTTATTTTCTAGGATCAATTGAAAGCGGTCATTGTTGATCAGCAGTACACGTTTTAGCCGGAAAGTATCCACGGCATAACGCTTGTACTGTCCTTTCTCCTTGAAAAAGCTTTCGATCTGAACAAGCATCCCTTTATCCGTGATCAGGGACATATTCTGTGCATCGAGGTAGGCTTCATCGATTTTTCCGGTCTGGAGATAATAGCTGTAGATATAATGGACGATCTCCCGTTCCTGTGCTTCTGTCTGCTCCAAATGCTGGCTTTGGTCATATTTGATCGATGCCATAAAGAGTGCGGCAAGCAGCACAAAGGTGACGGAAAATACCAGATTGATCTTATTGCGTAGTGAAGTCATCAAACGAGTTTATAGCCCACACCGCGAACGGCTTGGATACGTTTGGGATCTCCCAGCTTGGATCGTATCTTTGAGATGATCACATCAAGGCTTTTGCCTTGCGAGTCGATACTCATCGTTGCGGAAGCGTTGATGATCTGCTCGCGAGACTGGGTGATGCCCTGATGTTTGACAAGTAGAGAGAGGACCTCAAACTCAGCCGGGGTCAGTGAGAGTGCCTGTCCCTGAAAATAGATCGTGTCACCCTTGATCTCAAAGTCACTCTTTGGGAGGGTATCACCGCTCTCTTTGATTTTAGAGTAGCGTCTCAGCAAAGAGGTGATGCGTGCATACATCTCTTTGGGGTCATAGGGTTTTGGCAGATAATCATCCGCACCCAGAGCAAGGGCTTTGACCTTGTCATTGATATCGGAGCGCGCGGAGGAGATAATCACGGGGATATCATATTTGCGTACGATCTCTTCACACGCTTCAAGTCCGTCCATTCCGGGCAGTGTCAGATCAAGAATAGCCAGATCAAACTTTTTCACACCTGCACTGAGTCCCAGGTAGGGGTCTTCATAGTTGGTGACCTTGATATCATACTGAGCCAGATATTCACTGAGAAGTTCTGCAAATTCCGGATCATCTTCTATCATAAGGATATTGATCATCTATACTCCTTTATTTGTCCTAATTGTAATCTTTTAAGGTTAATCATAATCAAATGCTTTTATGTTTTTCATCAGTTGCGGCCGGAAGCTTGACAACGAATTCCGTGCCGTCATCAGCATGATGAAACTCGATGGAGCCCTCCAGGTGTTGTTCCACGATCACCTTGGACATATAGAGCCCGATCCCGGTACCATCCTTCTCTTTGGTGGTGAAATAGGGTTCAAAGATCTTCTCCCGGATCTTTTCAGGGATACCTCCACCATTATCAGTGATTTGGATCGAGATATACTTATCTGTGGTATTGACATGAATGGCAATTTTGCCATGCTCTTTTCTATAACTGCCGATCGCATCTTTGGCATTTTTGATCAGGTTGAGTATCACCTGTTTGATCTCATTGGGGTAGGAGAAGATAGGCTTGAGAGGATGCTCTATGGTAATTTCAAGAGAGATATTATCACTGAGAAGCTGGTCACCGATAATGGATTTGAGAGAGGAGATCACTTCGACGATATCGGTGATCTCTTTTTCTCTGTTCGGTCGGAAAAATTCTCGAAAGTCATTGATCGTGGTACTGAGATGTTCGATGTAGGTATTGATATCTTTTAGCTTTGACTCGAGTGTTTCACGGTCGAGTATATTCAGCTGGCTTTTTAGAAGAAGTGAGGAGCTCACCGAAGAGATCGTGTTGAGGGGTTGTCTCCACTGGTGTGCGATCATATTGATCATCTCACCCATCTGGGCCAGTTTGGATTGATGCAGAAGCAGTTGGTCCTTTTCCCTGTTTTTTGCCACTTCTTGCTGTATGATCGATTTTTGTTTCTGGTTCAGCTCCATCAGCTCTTCGGTAGTCTGTGCGATCAGATGTGAAAGTGCATTGACTGTCTGTACCGAATCGTTGTACTCCAGGGGTGGGGTGACTTTGGGGATGTATGTCCTGATCCCCGGTCTTTCGCTCAAGGTCAACAGGGTCAGTGACTGATTCAGCAGCCCCGCCTGATTGCATGAGTGGAAGAACTCCCCGTAGGTGAAAAATCCGTTGACGTTTACTGCATCGATACTGAGATTGAGTTCACTTTTGAGATGTTCTCCAAGGAGTCTTCTGCGTGCCATGCAGGAGTAGATAAAGATCGACTCGGCAGGAAGCATCTGTGTTTTGTTCAGGACCTGCTCTCTGTGGTAGAGTATATGTTCCGTATTCCCATATCCAAAGTGGACCTTCTCCCCTTCTTTTAGATTGCCGGCAAAGGAGAGGGATCCATCGGAGTGTTTTCTCACGACCGCTCTGGCGGTATCGACGCCGTCCCTTTGGATAATCAGAGGAAACTCTACGCCAGTAGAGGGAAGCTTGTCCCGAATCTCGTCTCCCAGGTACTTGGCATAGACTTCAGTGGCATTCATGCCGTCTATGGTATAGACTCTATTTTTATCACATTTGGTGATGGTAAGCGTTTTTCCTATCTTCTGCCATCCGAAACTGTTACAGTTGGATACGATAAGGTCATTGCCCCAGAGTATGGCGGAAACTGCGCCGTGGGAAGCGATACCTTTGTCGCAAAAGACATAGGTCTGTTTAAATTGACCATTGTCTCCGGCCAACCCTCCTGCAATGATCACATCACGGTTGACGCCGGAGAGACCATTGAGGAACTCCTCTCCGTTAGTATGAAGCCCGTCTGTCAGACAGATGGCCGCTTTGATCTTCTTATCGGAAGGAAACTGGCGTGCGAGTGATTGCCCCAAGCTGTAACTGTAGGGAATGTTCTCGCTGATATAGGTCTCCAGGAAGGTCGTATCGAATACCGAAAAGGAGATCAGCGTATCAAGCTGGAGTATCCTGTTATTGTCAATGATCCCGTCACTTGTTGCGCCGATGATTTTGCTTTGCGGAAGGAGGGAGAGAAGGTTGTCGATCAGTTCAGTGATGAATTGCCTGTCGATGATCCCCGTAAACACCTGTATAAGGATATGTTCATGATGTGTCAGGCCCTGTGCTTGGACAAATGTTCCCAGCTGTGCATTGTCTGTATAGGTCAAGCTAACTGTTCTCATGGATCTCCATAAGAGGAACAGCGTAAGTGCTATTGGTGGGGATAGAGTGATTCATTGATCTTGTATCCCAAGGTTTTATTGTTGACGATAAAGTTCTCCGGCATCTTGCTCTTAAATCTTTTGAGAATGCCGTGTATGGAGTGGCTGCTGAAATCTTTAAGTGGATTATCGAAAAAGAGATGATCAAAAATCTGTTCAACCGACAAGTATTGCTGCGTGTTGTTTAAAAAGAGATCGAGAAGTTTTGTTTCGTTCTGCGTGAGCATGATCTCTTGCTCTGCATTGAAGAGTCTTTTGTTCTGAGCGTCATATCGGTAGCTCTGCGCAAAGGTATACTCTCCTCTCTCCAGTTCCTTTTTGAAGATCTTATGGAGTTGGCAAAGTATCTCATCAAGCATCAAGGGTTTTTTGATAAACCCATTGACAGTGAGATTGATCAAAGGAATAAGGTACTCTTCATTCTGGTAGGCCGAGAGAATGAGCGTCTTTTGATCTGGATTGATCTTGTAGATCGATTCTATCATATGGATACCGTTGATCTGCGGCATCTGGATATCTGTGATGACCAGATCGAAGTAGCAGCCGGTATCACTGTGCTCATTAATATAACAGCTGAAGCCCTCTTTCCCGTTATCCGCAGTTATAACCCTGCCGAAGATATCTTCGAAGAGGGGCATGGAAGCAAGTTGGTTTTCTTTGTGATCTTCTACGTAGAGTACCTTCAGCGTTTTGCAATAGGGTATAAGCTGCTGTAAGAGAGTTGTCTCTGCCATATATTGCCTTCAAAAGGTAGGTTTATTGTCGCGTTATACTTTATAC
>DSDW01000095.1 GCA_011048515.1 Campylobacterota bacterium
ATTGCCGCGCTCTGGCTGGGCGTCACCTTGAGAGGACTCTGATGGTTATACTGTGTTCCGCTTCAGAGTCCAGGGCGCTGCTTTTGCGCAATTTCGGGATAGATTTTATCCAGAAGGTGCCCGAGTATGACGAGGAGCAGATCACCACGACGATCGCCAAAGATTTTGTCTATACAGCGAGCAAAGGGAAACTCGAAGCAGCCGTACGCGAATTTGGCCTGGATATCCCGCTCCTGTGTGCCGATACAGTGATCGCAGCAGCGGACGGGACGATCCTGCGCAAGCCCAAAGATATCGGGGATGCCAGACGTATCCTTGAGATACAGAGCGGCTCAGAGATCTCGATCATCTCTTCAGTCCACTACCGCTCCAAAAGACTGCTCTTCTCGGATACCTCTGCGACACACTACCGCTTTGCACCGTTTGAAAAAGAGGCGATGGAAGCCTATCTGCAAAGCGGACTCTGGGAAGGGAAGGCAGGCGGATGCATGGTAGAGGGGTTTTGCAAAAAATATATCCTTGAAGTCAGAGGTTTCGAGAGTACCGCAATGGGCCTTCAGGTCGAGACACTGCTTCCATGGTTGGGTAAATAGATTAGGAAAATAGTATGATATATGAGAACGAAATCAAAGCGCTGAAGAGAGCCGGGCGTTTCAGAGAACGCAAACTCTATGACGATTCGTTGAGAGATCTTGCCTCCAATGACTATCTTGGTCTCTCGACCAAAAAAAAGCATTTGAAAAAAGCGGTGAAGCTTCTGGAGGATTACCAAACGATCTCTCCCAAGGCCAGTATGCTGGTCAACGGCTATCACCCGATCCATCGTATTTTAGAGATGGAGCTGGCTGAGGCGAACGGTTTTGAGGAGGGGATGATCGTCGGGTCCGGTTTTTTGGCAAACATGGCACTGATCGAATCGCTGGTGCGCAAAGGCGACATGCTCTTTATGGACGAGGAGTATCATGCTTCGGGCGTCCTGGCTTCACAGCTTTTGGGTGAGCGTGTCGTAAAATTCAGACACAATGATGCCGAAGATCTGAAAGAGAAGCTTGAAGCCTATCCCGGTAAACGTCAGATCGTTGCGATCGAGGGGGTCTACTCGATGAGCGGGGAGCTTGCTAAAAAAGAGATATTTGACCTCGCTGAGGAGAAGCAGGTTCTGATGATCGTCGATGAGGCGCACAGTGCGGGCGTACTGGGATGGAAGCTGCAGGGGATCTTTGAACACTACGGTATCCCTATCACCGAGCGCCATATCAAGATGGGTACGCTGGGCAAGGCGTACGGATCATACGGGGCGTATATCCTTGCAAGCAAAGAGGTGATCAGTTTTCTGGAGAACCGCGCGAAATCGGTTATCTACTCTACTGCCCCTTCGGTGATCGATACGGCGTTGGCACTGGTAAATTTCCGCTATATCCTCAAAAAAGCGGACAAGATAAGGGCGGAGATAAAAGAACGGCAGGCGATGGTTGCAAAAGTCTATGGCATCCACCTGCAGAGCCTTGTTCTGCCTATAAGGGTGCAGAGTAACGATCAGGCGCTTTTTTTGCAGCAGGGGTTGATGGCACAGGGGTACCTCGTCGGCGCCATCAGGCAGCCTACGGTCTCTCGTCCGATCATGCGGGTGATCCTCTCTCTCTCCGTACCGCTTCGCGAAACCAGACATGCACTGGCGCTGATCCATCATAATCTGGACTAAAAGGATACCCCTTTTGCCTAACTCAGCTAAATACGATAAAATAATAAGATTTTAAAAAAAGGTAATCCGTGTTTCATAGTCTCATCAAAGGTTCCATTATCCTGGCAATCATTTTTTCTGCAGCGCTTGTGGCAGCGTTTGTCTATGCCTATGAAGAGGTCAAACTCGATGCGGACAAACTGATCAACTATAAGCCGGAGATCTCATCAGTGATCCTGGACAAAGACGGTAACAGGCTGGCCTATGTCTTTAAAAAACAACACCGCCTCTATGCGACCTATGATGAACTTCCGAGTTTTATCGTTGAGGCGCTGGTCGCGATGGAAGACACAAAGTTCTTCGAGCACAGCGGTGTCAACCCCGATGCTATCTTCCGTGCGATTGTCAAGGATATCCAGGCAGGCGCGTTTGTGGAGGGCGGAAGTACGCTCACACAGCAGCTGATCAAGAATAAACTGCTCAGCAATGAAAAAAAATTGGCAAGAAAGCTCAAAGAAGCGATCCTGGCACTGAAGATAGAGAACGAGTTGAGCAAAGAGGAGATCATCGAGCGTTATCTCAACGAGATCTCTTACGGAAACAACTACTTCGGGATAAAAACGGCTGCGAACGGATATTTCAGGAAAGAGTTGAACGAGCTGACGATGAAAGAGGCCGCGATCCTGGTCGGACTGCCCAATGCACCGAGCTTTTATAACCCCATCAAACATTACCAGAGGGCACTGGACCGTGCCAATAACGTGCTTTACCGTATGAAAAATATAGGATGGATCTCCCAGGAGGACTACCTCAAGGCAGTCAAAGAGTCGCCGACCGTCCACAAAACGTCCCTGACCCAGAATATCGCACCCTATATCGTCGATGAGGTAGTCAGACGTTTCAACGACAAGCTCGGCGATATCCGTACGGGCGGATACAAGATCTATACGACCGTGGATATGAAACAGCAGGAGATCGCCAAAAAAGCGGTTACCTTCGCCTATGAAAAAGCACTGAAACAGTATAAAGAAAAAGTCGGTGAAACGACACTCAATGCGGCACTGGTTGCAGTAGAGAGCAAAACAGGGAATATCCTGGCAATGGTCGGGGGAGAGAGTTATGAGCGGAGTGCCTTCAACCGTGTGACACAGACAGAGCGTCAGCCCGGTTCAGCTTTCAAACCTTTTATCTATCAGACCGCACTGGACATGGGATACAATCCGGCAACCCCGCTGACCGATCTAGCCAGGACATTCCAGTACTACCATAATGGTCAACGCAAGATCTGGGCACCAAGAAACTACGAGCGTGATTTTAAGGGGTTTGTACCGCTCAGAGAGGCATTGGTACACTCGCGTAACCTTGCTACGATCAATCTGGTGGCAGATTTAGGGGTGAGCACAATACGCAAAAGACTGGCATTCCTGGATGTTCCCCATATCCCTAAAGATATGTCTATCGCTTTGGGGAACCTCGGGCTCAGTCCCCTGAAGATGGCACAGATATTCTCGGTATTTGCCAATAGCGGACATATGATCGAACCGAGACTGGTGAGTAAAATCGTCTCCAAAGAGGGGGCAGTGATCTACGCGACACGGCCCAAGGAGATCGCTGACTTTACGACGCCTGAGCAGGCCTACCTGATGACCGATATACTGAAAGATGTGGTCGAAAGAGGAACCGGACGCAACGCCAGGGTTGCAGGCATCGAACTTGCAGGAAAGACTGGTACGACAAACAACAGTATCGATGCCTGGTTCTGCGGTTATTCGCCGGAGATAGAAGTGATCGTATGGTTCGGACGTGATAACAATAAACGTATCGCAGCGAGAGGGGCGACAGGCGGCGGGCTTGCTGCGCCGGCATTCTCCTACTATTTCAGCGAACTGCTTAAAACCTATCCCGATACCAAGCGTACATTTGATATCCCACAGGGGGTCTTCAGAGGAACCTACGAAGGGAAGAGCGAGATCTATACCAAACACTCGCCTCTACCGACAGTCAAACCAAAAGATGAGTATGGTTTCGATGAGACCAATGCTTCCGATGACGGAACATACAGTGGCATTTCACCTCTGGAAGAGACCGGTATCGTGGAAGTGATCAACTATGATGAAACCGGGGCAGAGGATATGGGTTTTGCCGAGACGATCGAGATCGATGGAGAGCAAGATGAAGAGGAAGATGATCCGCTGCATCCAAAAAGAAAAGTGCCAAAAACCCCGGTATCAGAAGATAGCGGAACACTCTTCTAACAGATAAAGGATTACAATGCACAGTTTTGCTCCCGAGATACTGCTTGTCACGATATTAAGCCTGGTGGTTCTCTCTGACGGTATCTCATCAAAGCTGAAAATACCTTCGGTCTTTCTGCTTTTGATCGGTTCGTATCTGGTATATACCTATGCCAAGATGGCGGTTCCCATTGACTTGAGGCTCTATTTTGATGCGGTGGTACTCTTCTGTATCCCCGTGATCTTTCTGGCCGATGCACTGCATCTGCACTTTTCGGACATTAAGCGACATGCCTGGAGTATTTTTTATCTGGCTGTATTCGCCGTGGCACTCTCTATCACCGCAGGTGCAAGCCTCTACTACTCCCATCTCTTTGAAGGACTGACACTTGGAGCCTACGTCTCTTTGTTTGCGATCAATATGGCAACTGATGCAGTCAGCGTACAGTCAGTACTCTCCCGCTTTCAGGGGATCAGTCATGATATCAAAGTCCTGATCGAGGGAGAGTCACTGGGTAACGATGCGACAGCGGTTATCGCTTTTTTCTTTATCGGTCTTCCCTGGATGATGAGCGGTACGATCGATGCGGGTGATGCAGCAGTTGATGCGCTGCGTGTTTTTGCCGTAAGTATGGGGATGGGGATCGCTTTAGGATATCTCTTCTATATGATGATGAAGCTGATCGATGATAAAAGGGGAGAGCTTTTTATTTTTATGGTTGAAGCATATTCGGCATATGTCGTAGCAGAGCATTTTCATGTGAGCGGTATCCTGACATTGATCACGGCGATTATTGCTACAAAAGCATGGATCGATATCGACATAAGAAAAGTTGAAAGTGAGGATGCGAAAAAAAGCAAAACCTTTTTGCAGAAGCTTCGTTTGCATGGTATAGATCCGACTACCTCCGAAAGAATGGAGTATATCTATGAGATGGCAAAAGAGTTTGGATATATCGCTGCGGTCATCATCTTCTTTGTACTGGCCGAGATGGTAAGTTTGGAGAAGTTCTGGGAATATAAAGCAGAGATCTTTGCAATGTTTATTATCACTACATTGATCCGTGCACTTTCGATGGCAAAGTTTGCCTTTTGGGGAAGCAGACTGGAGCAGATCAAGCCGGTTGGGTTTGAGGGATGGTTTATCCTCACCTTCTCCGGGATGAAAGGGGCGCTCTCTATCATCCTTGTCCATATGATCCCCGACTCCTTTGCCTATAAAGAGCTCTTTGAGGTGGTCACGACAGGTGTGGTGATCCTCTCTATCTTTCTCTACGGAACGACACTCTGGAGCTACTTTACCTTCTTTAAGAAAGAGGAAGAGAAGAGATTGTTTCATGCATGATACTTTCCGGAATCACCGGAAAGCATGAAATTTATTCTGCGATTTGAATTAATGAAGTTTGAAGTGTATCGGTTGCTTCAGTCAGCGATGGTTTTGCTTCTGAATTCTTATAGCTTGCAACCATAACTTGAATGAAATCATCAAATCCGACAACACAAGCAACATCCCCAACGAGATCAGGATCATAGTTAGCCATGGAATCTTCATAGCATGTTCCAAATTCGTCGTTTACTCGTCCGTAATCTTCGCAAGATATGGTGTTACTCTCTTCACTGGTTATAGGGTTTACAAAGCCTTCTGATTCCAAAGTATCTCTAAATGCAGGTAGTTCACATATGTCTGAAGGAGCATCATACATAATGAGGATGTAGTTTTTATCCGATATAGAAGTACTACTGCTTCCTCCGCCTCCACAGCCGTTAACGAAGAGTACAGCAGTACTGATTATCAGTGTTTTAAAAATTGATTTCATCTTTTATTCCTCCTTTATATAAAAATATATGATAACATAAATTCAAAAAATTTACTGGTTCCCAAATTGTGAGACTGTGAAAGAACACACCCTTCTCAGCCTCAATCTACCTTAACATAAAGATTTTTTTTCTAAAAGACCAAGATATCTGAATAATAGTAAAAAATCATCCAAATAAAGTCTAAAATGAGCGATATATGCGGCTATCTCTTCTCTTATGGCTTCGATATAGCCTTCTTTTATTGCATTTACAAGTTTTTTAAACAGAGATATCCCTATGAGGTTAATAAGTCTTTTGATGTTGTAGGTGAACATGATCAATGCATTTTCTCCAGAAACTTTCTCTTTGCCTCTGACAAGAAAGTGATCCCAGCCTAATGCTCTTTTAATCGTACCGAATGGATGTTCTGATAGCGCAGCTCTTTGTTTCATCATCTCTTTGGCTTGATCTGTATCCATCTTTTCAAGATACTGTTCAATAATTACTTCATGTTCCCATCTGAAGAGTTTTTTGAAAGGTGTTTGATCCGGAAGACACTCTGAGCGTAAAGGACAAGCTTTGCACATTTTACTGTCTCCCTGATACACATGGTTCAGTTTTCCGTTTTTATGTTGTGTGGCAGTTCCTCTTATAAGATGTTGATGGTTGGGGCACAGATAGGTGTATCTGTGTCAGGCTGATAGATAAACGCATCTCTTGTAAACTTTCCTTTGGATTTCTGTCCATAGCTTCTATCAATGAAAGGCACAAATACCTCTATGTTGGCATCTTCACACTTTTTTATCTCTTTAGGATTATAGTAACCTGCATCTGCGGTGAGAACCATTGCATCATTTTGTGTTACTTTTTTACTTTGTTTTGACATCTCATAGAGTTTATCGATATCTTTATCTGAACTCACATCCGTAGCCACAATGAACTTATACTTGCTATCCACGGCGATCTGTGCATTATATGCCATCAGGTTATGGGCAGGCTTGACCATCAGTTTTGCATCCGGGTCCGTTCTATTGTATTGGGTCACTCCCATCTCTTCAAGCAGTGCCAACTCTTTATCCAGTTTGGCTTTTCTTTTTTTCATACCGGTAAGATCATCTTTGGGTGGTTTGAGGTTTTTCTCTTTCTTTTCTGAAGCATCGGCAAACTCAAGGGCTTTGATGTATTCCTCTATTTTTGCATCAATAGCTTTAAGGTCTTTTTCTACAGTCTTCTTTGTGATGAGTTGGTTCTTGGATGCGTTGGCTCTTAGGAAGGCTCCGTCTACAGCGATCAGTTTACCATCTATGAGTTCTATCTCTTTGCACAACAGAACAAACTCTCTGAAGACTCTTTTTAATGCTTTGGCATTCTCTTTTCTGAAGTCAGCGATGGTTTTATAGCTTGGGTATAATCCTGCGCACAGCCACATCATCTCTATATTGCGTTTGCTCTCTGCCTCTAGCTTTCTGGAGCTTCTGATACGATTGAGGTAGCCGTAGATATAGATCTTTAACAATAGCTTTGGATGGTAGGCAGGTTGTCCGTCACTACTGTTTAGCGCTGCTTTGGTAAATCCCAAAGCAGCCACATCAAGTATCTCTACATAGGCGTCTATAGCCCTGACCAGATTCTCTTCATTTACATACTCATCAATACTTGGAGGGAAGAACATCTGTTGTTTTCGGTTCTGCCCCTCTTTATAGATATTCCCCATATCTTAAAACCTCTTCAAAGCCCTATTTTATGGGCTCTTTATAGGTATAATTATACCGTTTAGGGGCTGTTGACGGTGTTAAATATCTACTTTTTAGACGCTTTTTTTGGAGTTCTTTCACAGTCTCTGTATTTGGGAATCCATACGGTGCATGTGACACGTCAGTTCAATATACACTTGTATTATTTTAGCAGATAGCTCTCAAATTCTTCATTCATGATTGCTGATTGTGCTTCCTTATCTGTGGTTTCATTGGTTTGATTAAATGCGTAAATACATGTTGTGTTACCATAATCGTATTGGTATTCTAAACAGGAATGATCATCTTCTTCACCCCTTCCAAAGGTCGCACATGTAGTACCATTTGGTACGGATCCATACATACTTGATTCTATATTGGTATGATCCAAATCTGCCATTGAGAATATATCATCACAAGCATCAGACGGTAATCCGGAATAGACAAAGATCACGTCATAGGAATTAATTTCATTCATTAATGGTTCATTTTCAGCTAAAGGATCAACGCCTGATCCGCTTCCGCCTCCACAAGCATTAAATACGATAACAGAAGTCACGGTTAATAGTGTTTTGGAATATAGTTTCATTTTTTCCCCTTTTAAATTAAAAAAAATATTATATCAAATAATCTATTATTAAAATATGATGATTATCATTTTTCTTGCTTTAAAACTCAGATTAGGAAGCAGTTTTGCAGATGCAACAAAAAAGAGAAATGAACCAAAAGAAAAAAATGCAAATGCTGTCACTATAAAATAATGCTAAGAACTACACTACTGCTCATCGGGATAAAGAGGCAATAAGATAATGTTGAAAAAAGAAAGGTGGAAGAGTGACTCATCGCGAGAGCCTGCTGCTGAAGCAAACTTAGAGTTAGGAGGTAATAGAGGCTTTGCCTCTATACCGTTTTTAGCAAGAGTAAGTAGTAATGTACTCGTATGCTGTCGGTCTGCCTTCATCTGGCCAGATCTGTCTTTTGAACTGGTAGTGTTGGTATGCCTGGATGAACTCCGCAGTGAATACCGGCTTAAGGAAGTCATTGTCAGCGATAAGCCCTTCCATAGCCTCTCTGAGGGTATGAGGCATCTGAGGGATCTTCTTCTCTCTGATCTCATCAAGGCTGAGTTCAAAGAGGTCCTCATCCATCGGTCCGACCATCGGGTATCCGCCTTTTTTGATACCATCGATTCCCGCCATAAGAAGTCCAGCAAATGCAAGGTATGGACATGCTGTAGAGTCCGGGAATCTTGTCTCAATTCTTACAGCCGGTTCACTCGCACCGTACGGGATACGGCACGCAGCCGATCTGTTCTGGCTTGAGTAGGTCAGGATAGATGGCGCCTCAAACCCCGGGACAAGTCTCTTGTAAGAGTTTGTCGAAGGATTGGTAAGTGCAGAGATGGCATCAGAGTGCTTAAAGATACCGCTGAGGTAGTCAAGTGCAGTCTTGCTCAGGTTGCCGTATTCACCTTTTGAGTAGAAGAGGTTTCTACCGTCTTTCCAGATCGACTGGTGTACGTGCATTCCGTTACCGTTGTCGCCGTAAAGCGGTTTTGGCATGAATGTCGCCGTTTTCCCGTTGAGGTGAGCTACCATTTTGACAACATATTTGTACTTCTGTACGTTATCCGCTGCTTCAACCAGTGTACCGAACTTGATACCGATCTCACCTTGCCCCTGAGCAACTTCGTGGTGGCCAAGTACGACTTCAAGACCGATCTCTTCCATGATAAGCATCATCTCAGCTCTGAGGTCTACCATAGAGTCGGTTGGCATTGTCGGGAAGTAACCCCCTTTTACGCCCGGTCTGTGACCCATATTGCCGTATTCGTATTTTGTATCGTGGTTCCAGCCACCCTCTTGCGTGTCAACTTTGTAGTACGCAGAGTTCATATCATCTCTGAACTCAACATTGTCAAAGACGAAGAACTCGTTTTCTGGACCGAAGTAAGCGATATCACCGATATTCGCCTCATCAAGGTACTCAAGCGCTTTTTTCGCGATCGATCTTGGACATCTTTCATACATTTGATGTTTGTAGATATCGTAGACATCACAGATGACAATGATCGTGCTGTCTGCAGTAAACGGGTCAAGGAAGGCAGTCTCTACATCCGGTTTGAGGATCATATCTGACTTGTCGATCGGCTGCCATGCGTCGATCGATGAACCGTCGAACGGAAGACCGTTCTCCAACATCTCTGCGCTTACGGCATGCATTCTATAGGTCACATGGTGCCATGCCCCTTTGATATCGGTAAATCTAAAGTCTATAAATTCGACTTCATTCTCTTCACAATATTTATAAAATTCATCTGTGTTGTTCACAAATTTGCCCATAGGGTTCTCCTCTTACTGGATTAAAAGTTATTGAGCCATTATAGCAAGTAAATAGTTAGAGGAGATAATTTTTGTGATTAAAAATTAATCAATTGATTGTCCCCGCAGCCGGGGGAGAATTATTTGGTGTTTAAAAATTGACCATCATGCGGTCGCGCCCTTTAAAGGTAACCGCCTGGGTATACCCTACCTCTCTGGCAAGGGCAGTGACCTCTTCGTAGGCAAAACCGACCTGCTCGGGGCTGTGCGCATCCGAACCGAATGTGATGGGGATCTCAAGCTCAAATGCCTCTTCGAGCAGTGCCCTGGAGGGGTAGATCTCACCGATGGGTTTGCGCAGTCCTGCGGCATTGAGTTCGAGGACCATATTGGCTTTTTTGATCGCCCTGAGTGCATCTTTGGCAAGCAGCCTGACATCGTGTCTGGGCAGGTATTTGAAGACCTTGATCAGGTCAAGGTGTCCTGCGATATCAAATCTGCCGAACTTTGCCATCGCTTCCACTGCTTCAAAATAGGCCTGCCATATCTCATCGACATCACGATCTTTCCAGCCGCTTAGAAATTCGGGGTTGTCAAAACTCCATTTGTCGATAAAGTGTACCGATCCTATGAAGTAGTCCACATCCGCACCCAGAACACGGTCATCCATATGTCCCGGCAGATAATCCACCTCATACCCAAAGAGGATATCGATCTGCCCTTTGTATCTTTCCCTGGCATCCATCACATCCTGGCGGTAGGCTTCCATCTCCTCAAAAGCGAGTCTGTAGTGCGGATCAAAATCCATCGGCGCATGTTCGGAAAAGCCGTAGATATCGATACCCAGCGCAATGGCTCTCCTGATATACTCATCAATGGTCCCCTCGGCGTGATTGCAGCGGGTTGTGTGGTTGTGTATGTCAATTCTCATAAGGCAAATTTTAACATAAAAACAGATTTTTACTACTATTTGGGTAAAATTAGAGCAAAAAATATCCCAAACAGGCAAAATATGACTGAACAGAAAAAAGTAGAACTCCTGGCACCTGCAGGCAACCTTGAGAAGATGAAGATCGCCCTCAATTATGGGGCAGATGCCGTCTATGGCGGTACGAGTACCTTCTCCCTGCGTATCCGTTCGGGCAAAGAGTTCGATATGGATGCCTATAAGGAGGGGATCGAGTATGCCCATGCAAGAGGCAAGAAGGTCTATACGACAATCAACTCATTCCCGTTCAATTCCCAGGTAAAACTCTACGAGAACCATATCGCAAAGATGGCTGAACTGGAGCCTGATGCGCTGATCGTTTCAAGCCCGGGGATCGTCAAGATGGCAAAGCGGATCGCACCGAATATCCCGATCCACCTCTCCACTCAGGCGAATGTGATGAATGCCCTGGATGCGCAGGTCTACTATGAGATGGGAGTGACACGTATCATCGCAGCGCGCGAGATCAGCCTGAAAGACTGTGAAGCGATCAAGTCCGTACTGCCCGATCTTGAGCTGGAGGTCTTTGTGCACGGTTCGATGTGTTTTGCCTACTCGGGAAGATGTCTTATCTCTGCGGTACAGACAGGACGTGTCCCAAACAGGGGGAGCTGTGCCAATGACTGCCGTTTCCCGTATGAGATCTACGCACACAATCCGGAAAGCGGTACGACCTTCAGGCTGGATGAGGAAGAGGGTGTAGGTACCTACATCATGAACGCCAAAGATATGAACCTGGCTTCCCATGTGGACGAGATACTCGCTTCGGGCGTCATTGATTCGCTGAAGATCGAGGGACGCACCAAGTCTCCCTACTATACGGGGGTTGTGACCAAGGCCTACCGTGAAGCGATCGATGATTTCTATGCAGGTAAATTTGATGCCGAGAAGTACCAGGCGGAGCTGCACACCACGCAGAACAGAGGCTTTACCGATGCCTATCTGATCTCCCGCCCGTTTGAACGCAAGGATACCGAGTCGCATGATTTCTCGATCCAGAACGGTACCCATCAGGTTGCTGCGCTGGTCAGCGAAGACGGTAAAACATGGCGCTGCAAGGACAAGACCTGTGTGGGTGATGAAGTCGAGATCGTACTGCCTGTAGGGGCAACTGTGGAACTCGTGGACAATGAGTACGGCAGGATCGAAGAGCGTGAGGGCAGATACTGGCTGACGTTCAAAAAGATCATCGCTGTAAACGGCAAAGCGTTCGAGTGTGTCCACAGCGGCGATCTGAACGACATTCTTCTTCCGGCGGAACTTCCTGGGTATACGATCCTCAGACGCGGTATCGCCGAGGCATTGGAGAAGAAAGGGTTGACTGAGGACTCTACTCCGATGCACATGGTGCCAAAAGACAGGGTCTGCGATTGAATTGTCTGCTGTTCTGGACTTGACTCAGGATCCGGAGTCTCGCTCTGTCAAGGCGGGATTTTGAATCAAGTTCAGAATGAAGAACAGACAAACAAAAGGAAAAACGATGAAATTTGTATCGATTGTAATGGGAAGCAAGAGCGACTTTGATGTCATGAAAGAGTGCGGTACTACACTTGAAAAGTTTGGTGTTCCGTATGAGTTGATTATCTCTTCGGCGCATAGAAGTCCTGAAAGAACAAAGAACTATATCAAAGACGCAGAGGAGAGAGGCGCACAGGTGTTTATTGCAGCAGCGGGTATGGCAGCACACCTTGCCGGTGCATTGGCGGCGACGACTACGAAGCCGGTATTGGGTGTTCCTATGGAGAGCGGGCCTCTTAAAGGGGAAGATGCGCTTTTGAGTACGGTCATGATGCCTGCGGGTATGCCTGTAGGTACCGTGGCGATCGGCAAAGCAGGCGCAACCAATGCGGCATACCTTGCGATCCAGATCATGGCACTTCAGGATGATGAACTGAGAGTCAAACTTCAGGAAGATCGTATCGCTAAAGCGAAGAAAGTAGAGCTTGATTCTGCCGAGATCGAAGTAAGACTCTAGTCTTTAAAAGTTAGGAATATTATGAACAAAGATGCTATTACATTCAGCGAACTACTACTAAAACTCCAGCAGTTCTGGGCCCAGCAGGGGTGCAATATCGTACAGCCGTATGATATCCCGGCGGGTGCGGGGACATTCCACCCTGCGACACTGCTCAGAAGCCTGGACAGCAAGCCGTGGAGCGCGGCGTATGTTGCGCCGAGCCGAAGGCCGACAGACGGCCGTTACGGGGAGAACCCTAACCGTCTGGGAGCATACTATCAGTTCCAGACACTTATCAAACCCAGTCCGGACAATATCCAGCAGCTCTATCTCCAGTCTTTGGAGTATCTGGGGCTTGATCTCAGTCAGCATGACATCCGTTTTGTCGAGGACAACTGGGAGTCTCCGACGCTTGGTGCATGGGGACTGGGCTGGGAAGTATGGCTTGACGGGATGGAGGTGACGCAGTTTACCTACTTCCAGCAGGTCGGAGGTATCTCCTGCGATCCGGTAGCGGTGGAGATCACCTACGGAACAGAGCGTCTGGCGATGTACCTTCAGGGGGTTGAGTCGGTCTTTGATATCGTCTGGAACAGAAACGGTGATGAGGTGACAACCTATGCGGATGTACACAAAGAGAGCGAGTATGAGTTCAGCAAATACCACTTTGAAGTGGCAACCACAGAGAAGCTTTTTGCGCATTTTGAAGATGCGAGTGCAGAGTGCAGGCTCTGTCTGGAAAAAGGGCTTCCGCTTCCTGCCTATGATCAGTGTATGACTGCTTCACATGCTTTCAATGTACTGGATGCAAGAAAAGCGGTTTCCCAGGCGCAGAGACAGAACTATATCCTCAAGGTACGCGAACTGGCGATCGGTTGTGCACAGCTCTATAAAGCGCAGGAAGAAGAACGCAACGCCCGGGTAGCTGCAAGTAGTAAGTAGCAGGGAGCAGGTTTGGTTTGCATTGCACAGCAATGCACCTATAAAAAAGTAGAGAACAATAGGTAAAGTTGAGTAAGTCATAATGAAGCTACAAGAAATCTATAATTTTTTAGATACTATCAGCCCCTTTGAACTTCAGGAGAAGTGGGACAACTCCGGCCTGATCGTAGGTGATATGTCCAGAGAGGTCTCACAGGTTGTCATCTCTCTTGACATCGATAAAGCGATGATCGAAGAGGCTGAGGAGGGGACGCTTTTTGTCGTGCATCATCCCCTGATATTCGGCAAACTGACGCAGCTTGACTTTGCAAAATATCCCTCCAATCTGATCGAAAAGATGATCCTGAAAAGGCAGTCTCTGATCGCTATGCATACCAATTTTGACCAGACGCATCTCAACAGGTATGTCTTCGAGAAGGTACTCGGGCTGAAGATGGCGAATGAAGCGCCGTTTGTCTGTCTGGCAAAGGGCGAGTGGAATTACAAAGCACTGTTGGCTCTGATTAAAGAGAAGTTTGGCCTTCCGACACTCAGAGTTGTAGGCAAAAAAGAGAAGATCACCTCCATCGCCCTGACGACAGGAGCAGGTGCTTCACTGATCGATCAAGTAGATGCCGACTGTTTTTTGACCGGAGACATCAAATACCACGATGCCATGAAAGCAATGAGCGAAGATCTTATGATGGTGGACATCGGACACTACGAGAGTGAGAAGTTCTTCGCGGAGATACTTTATGATGAGTTGAAAGTTTTACCTCTTTTGGCTATAATTGCGCAATCTAAAAATCCGTTTGAGATTGATATTACTATCTAAAACCTATACCCCTTTAAAGGAACAAGATGAACAAACATCTAAATCAATTGATCGTACTTGCAAAAAACGATCAGATGATCGACAGTTATGCACCTGCAATTGAAGCAGCAGAGAAAAAAGTAAAAAAAGCGCAGAAAAAAGTAGATGCGGTACAGGAGGAGATCGATACGCTTCAGGCAGAGATCTCCAAAAACGAAGAGAAGATCGAAGGCTTTGATGATCAGCTGAAGATGCTCAACGAACAGTTGGCGAGCAATGCAAAAAAAGTCAAAGAGATCAGCACAGAAAAAGAGATGCAGGCACTTTCGCTTGAGGAAGATATCGCGAAAGAGAAGATGACCTTCGCCAATGAAGAGATAGAGAGGCTACAAGGGGTCAATGAGACCAAGAAAGCGCTATTGAAAGAGGCAGAAGAGAAACTGCATGCGCGTACCGAAGAGCTGACAGCGATCAGAGAAGTGGTAGATGTGGAGAAAGCTGAGATCGAGCAGTCAAAAGGCGAGTTGTTCGCTAAAAGAGAAGAGCTTACGAGAACCCTTGGGCAGAAGGTCCTGGCATTTTATGAGAAGATTCGTATCTGGGCAGGGAATACAGCCGTAGTACCGGTAAAGAAGCAGGCATGTTACGGATGTTGTATGAAGCTCAATGATAAAACCTATGCGGAAGTGATCAAAGCGGAAGAGATCATCACATGTCCGCACTGTGGAAGAATCCTCTATATTGAGCGCGTTACGCCGGAAGCGTAATGAAATGAAATTCTATGGAGAAACTTTTCTTTTTTCTCTATAGCAGTATCGTGGCAGTGGCGTATAGCGCCGCTCTGCCCTTTTTACTCCTTTTTGCACTTCAACGAAAGTATCGCATATCCATACCAGCAAGATTTTTTTTATGGAAAAACACTCCGTTGAAAAATGACGGGGTATGGTTTCACTCCTGCAGTTTCGGAGAAGCACTGGCGATCAAGCCTTTTGTGTCACAATTGCCTCAGGATCAGCTTCGTATGACCACTACGACACAAACCGGTTTTGAGGTAGTAAAACGCTACACGGGGCAGAGTCGTTTTTTGCCCTTTGAACCTCTGCTTTTTGGATGGCTGAAGCCGCAAAAAGTGCTGGTAGTGATGGAGGCGGAGTTTTGGTATCTGCTTTTTACTTTGGCAAAAATCAGGGGTGCAAAAACCCTCCTGATCAATGCACGGATGAGCGACAGGTCATTTCCTAGCTACTATAAGATGCGATGGTTTTACAGGCATATCTTTAGATCGATCGATGAAGTATATGCCCAAACAGAGAAAGACAAAGAACGTCTGGAGCTTTTGGGGGCTAAAAATATAACGGTAACGGGCAATATCAAGCTTGCAAAGCTCTCTAAACCGACAAAGAAGCTGAAAAAACCATCGGGTTTGATTGTGTGCGGTGCAAGTACGCATGGAGGTGAAGAACAGTTGATACTGGATGCCTACATGAAGCTTAAGGCCGAGCAGAAAGATGCCAGGCTGATTTTGGTTCCAAGGCATCCTGAACGTTTTGATAAGGTAGCAGACCTCATAGCAGTGACTGCCAAAGCGCATCGATTGGTTTGGCATCGCTATTCAGCCAATGAGAGCCTGGAGAGTGATATTATACTTATAGACAGACTGGGTGAACTGGTAAATATCTATGCGGTTACAGACGTTGTAGTTCTTGGAGGCGCGTTTGAACCGGTCGGAGGACACAATGCCGCAGAAGCGGCACAGTTTGGATGCAAGATCATTTCCGGTCCGCACTATTTCAATCAAAAAGATATTTTTGGTGCGATTGAGGGCATTGTTGTAGCCGAGGCATCGAACCTTTCACGCAGGTTGTTGCAGCACGGTCTGCTGAAGCCTACAGTGATCAAGCAAAGAAGTGATATCTCACCGATACTGAAGAGTATAGAAGATGTTTTATAGTATAGAGGATGATCAAGTGACACTTCGTGTCAAGGCCCAACCGGCTGCCAGCAAAAACGCATTTGCAGGCGAATATGGCGAGGATGCGATCAAGGTGACGATCAAGGCACCTGCAGTAGAGGGTGCGGCAAACAAAGAGTTGATAAAGTTCTTGGCAAAGAGTTTTAAGGTTGCTAAAAGTAATATCATATTTAAGAGCGGGGAGCAGAGCAAGATCAAAGTGCTCAAATTCCCTCTGACAGAAAAATTTTCAAAATGGCTAGATGAAAATAATCTAAAAGGCGACTAGTCGCATGAGCACCCCAAGGGTACTTCCTTTGGGCGCCCGCTGCTGAAGCGGACACAGTGTCAACAATCTCTTATGTGAAAATTTGCCTAAATGGCAAGTTTTTTTAAGAGACAAAAATGAGCTTTGCTTATTTTACGTTTCAATTTAAAAAAGGTGGATAGAAATCAATGGCTACTGATCAAGCATTTAAAATACTGGCAAAACAAGAAGGTATCTCCAACAACAGAGCAAAAGCGCTGATAGACAGCGGACTGGTCTTTGTAGGAGACAAACAGGTAAAGATCGCCAGAGCGCAGATCAATACTGAAACAGCGTTCCGCATCGAGTATCCAAGCGATGTGGAAGTGCTTTATGAAGATGAAAATATCATTGCAGTCAATAAGCCTGCGCAGGTAGACAGTTATGATATTCAGGATGCGATAGAGGGCGCGGAGCTGCTGCACAGACTGGACAGGGACACCTCTGGTGTGTTGTTGCTTGGGAAAAACCGGGAGTTCATAGACAGAGCGGTCAAAGAGTTCAAGAACCGCAGGGTAAAAAAAGAGTATGTTGCCTGGGTAGAAGGTGTGGTGTATGATACGATGGAGATCGATGATCCGATCCTCACGATCAAAAAAGGCAAAGCCTTTTCAAAGATCGACCCGGTACGTGGAAAAAAAGCCTATACAAAGGTCACACCCGATGAAGTACAGGGAAAGAAGTCCAAGGTAAGAGTGGAGATCACCACGGGACGTACTCACCAGATACGTGTGCATCTGGCGAGTGTCGGGCATCCCATCGTCGGTGATGCGCAGTATGGTTCAGTGACGAAGTCCAAACGTATATTGCTGCATTCGGCGAAGATGTCTATCTTTGACTATACGTTTGAAGCACCGGAGCCTCAGGATATCCGTAGGTACAAATAGGCCTTATAAGCCAAGATTGGATAAAATCACATCAATATTATTGAGAATTCAAGGTAAAAAATGTTTGATACGTTAACCGATAGTTTTAAAAATGCCATTGGCAAGATCCGTTTTCATGATGATGAGAAGGCACTCAAGAAAGCGACTGCCGAACTGAAGAAATCGCTTCTGAAAGCGGATGTACACCATAAAGTGGTCAAAGATCTGATCAAAGAGATAGAGCTGGATACCAAGAAGAACGGTATCGGCAAGGACCAGTTTATGGCAGCCCTTCAAAGGGAACTGACCAAGATACTTACGATCGAGGGTGCGCCCAAAGGGTTTACCTTCGCGTCGAAACCGCCGACCGTAGTGCTGATGATCGGTCTCCAGGGTTCCGGGAAGACGACCACGACAGGGAAACTCGCCTATTTTCTCAAAGAGCAGAAGAAGAAAAAAGTTCTGGTGATCGCAGCCGATCTTCAGAGGCTTGCGGCGGTAGAGCAGCTCAGACAGATCACTTCGCAGATCGAGGTGGACCTGGTCGCGGATGAAAATGCGTCTCCCGAAGCGATCGTCAGACAGGGGCTGGAGAAGGCGCAAAAAGAGCTCTATGATGTAGTGCTGATCGATACTGCCGGGCGTTTGGCGATCGATGAGGAGCTGATGGATGAGCTGGCGCGTGTCAAAGAGGTGGCACAGCCCGATGAGCTTTTCTATGTTGCCGATGCGATGACGGGTCAGGATGCTGTGAGAACAGCCCAGACCTTTAAAGAGAAGATCGGGATCACAGGCGTAGTACTCTCGAAGTTTGATGGCGACAGCAAGGGCGGGGTTGCGCTCGGACTCAGCGAGCAGGTAGGTGCGCCGCTCCGTTTCATCGGTGCGGGTGAGAAGATGCCGGACCTTGAACAGTTCATCCCCGACCGTATCGTAAGCCGTCTGATGGGGGCGGGGGATGTCGAGTCGCTTGCAGAGAAAGCAGCTGCGGCGATCGACCCCAAAGAAGCGAAAAAAATGACCCAGAAGATCAAGAAAGGGCAGTTCAACTTCAATGACTTTCTTGAACAGATGGACCAGATGAAGAAGCTCGGGTCGATGAAATCCCTCCTTGGGATGATCCCGGGGATGAGCGGCATGGCAAAACAGCTGGGTGATCTGGACCTTGAAAACTCCGAAGAGATCAGGATGATCCGTGCGATGGTATCTTCTATGACCGTTAAAGAGAGAGAAAACCCTGATCTTCTCAACAATATGCGTAAAAGAAGAATTGCTGCAGGGGCAGGGCTGGATCAGATGCAGGTCAACCGTGTGCTCAAACAGTTCAAAAATGCCGCAAAGATGGCGAAAAAACTCTCCGGCAAAGGCGGCATGAAACAGATGCAGGATATGATGAAGCAGATGCAAGGGGGCGGCGGATTCCCAGGGATGCCGCGTTAAACTACACTAAAACGAGGTGCAATCGGCTGCACCTTGATTTAATATTAACTTTATATTTATTGTGCTAGAATTGCGTTCCAAAAGTCTTGATGAGTGTTTTGAGTCATTAAAGAGCAGTTGTCAGGATTTATATGTATATCTTAATCCTCTAAGATGGCATAGAAATAATAATTTATAAGGATAAAACATGACAAAGATCAGAATGACAAGAATGGGTAGAAAGAAGAAGCCTTTTTACAGAATCGTAGTTACAGACAGCAGAAAGAGAAGAGATGGTGGTTGGATTGAATCAATTGGTTACTACAACCCGATCGGTGAAACAAAAGATATTAAAATCGATGAAGAGAGAATGAACTACTGGTTAAGTGTTGGTGCTCAAATGACTCCAACAGTAAAAAGAATTTCTGGTAAATAATTTTTTATGATAGATGCGTTTCTCCTCGCTTACACGAAACTTTTAGTGGAGCATCCCGAAGATATCTCGGTAGTGATTAGCGAGATAGATGAAGGGTTGGATGAGATCACTATCTTTGCCAACGATGAGGATGTCGGCAAACTTATCGGTAAGCAGGGGCGCATGATCAACTCTATCAAAACAGTCATCTCCGGCTGTAAAGCCAAATACGGTAAAAATTACCGTCTCAATGTAAAATCTATCGCATAATGGAAAAATTTTTTATCGCTCAGATCGGTCGCACTGTAGGACTCTGGGGTGACCTTAAGATTCACCTGCATACCGATTTCCCTGAACAGTTTAAGGTAGGGCAATCCTATCAGAGTGATCGCGGGAAGCTTACACTCACCGATATCAATCCGAACAAGGGAACTGTACGCTTTGAAGGGCATGAAAGTCTGGATGCTGCCAAGAGACTTACCAATGCAAAGATCTATGCGACAGAAGAAGAAACCAAAGCGAATTGTGCATTGGGCGAAGGTGAACATTTCTGGTTTGATATTATCGGTTGTAAAGTGATGCAGGGAGAAGAGCTGTTGGGTGAAGTGGCAGATATCCAGCGTATGCTGGATGTGGATTACCTGGCGATCGAGACCGACGCATCATTGGTGAAAGAAGGATTTGCCAAAACCTTCCTTCTGCCATACATCCCAAGATATATACTCAGTGCAGATACCGACAATAAAAAAATCTGCACACAGGATGCAAAAGATATACTGGAAGCCTCCTGATCAGAAGAGGCTTTTGAATAAAGTATATACAGTATGCTGCTCTTGAGTTTGCCGGGAAGCAGGCTCATACGGCGAATCGTATCAAGGAACAATCATGCGTTTTTCATTTGTAACACTTTTCCCCAATCTCATTAAAGGATATTTCACTGATAGTATCCTGAAGCGAGCCATTGATGAGAAGAGAATATCGGTAGATTTTTTTAATCCGAGAGACTTTACAACAGATAAACACAACAGGGTAGATGCGCCAATGGTAGGTGGCGGTGCAGGGATGTTGATGACCCCGCAGCCGCTTATGGATACATTGGGGAACATCAAAAAGGAAGCTCCTGATGCACACATTATTTTTGTTACACCGGTAGCAAAACAGTTCAAACAAAACGATGCGAAACGTTTGGCAAGAAAAAATCATATCGTTTTTGTTTCAGGAAGATATGAGGGTATTGATGAGAGGGTGATCGAGACATATGCAGATGAGGTTTTTTCGATCGGTGATTATATTCTTACCGGCGGAGAACTACCTAGTCTGGTGATGTGTGATGCGATCAGCAGAAATATTGAAGAGGTGTTGGGCAACATTGACTCATTGAACATCGAGAGTTATGAAGGAGCGTTTTTGGAAGCCCCTTCATTTACAAAACCGATAAATTATCATGGACGTGAAGTAGTTTCAGAGTTTTTAAAGGGTAATCATAGTAAAATCACGGACTTTAAACGAGACTTGGCTTTGTGT
This sequence comes from Campylobacterota bacterium, assembly GCA_011048515.1. Lineage (GTDB taxonomy): Bacteria > Campylobacterota > Campylobacteria > Campylobacterales > Sulfurovaceae > Sulfurovum. The sequence goes on from DSDW01000095.1 coordinate 20,929, forward strand.
AAAACAAAGTTTTTCCGTCCAGACTTATACAAAAAAGGTATAACACATGAGAAATAAATACATCGAAAGCTTCGAGCAGGCACAGTTGGAAGGTAAGACTATTCCTGAGTTCAGAGCAGGTGATACATTAAAAGTATCTGTAAGAATTAAAGAAGGTGAAAAAGAGAGAATTCAGGACTATGAAGGTCTTTGTATTTCAATCAGAGGTGAAGGTGCAGGTAAAACTTTTACTGTAAGAAAAATGGGTGCAAACTCTGTAGGTGTTGAAAGAATCTTCCCTCTCTATTCTGCTAGCATTGAGAATATCGAAGTAAGAAGAAGAGGTAGAGTCAGAAGAGCGAAGCTTTACTACCAAAGAGCACTTAAAGGTAAAGCTGCACGTATCAAAGAACTCAGAAGAAAATAATCTTTCTTTCTGCTTTATTGCATCTTCGGATGATGGGTTCGGTCAGCTACTATTTGTAGCCTCCCTTACCCAAACATTCAAATCCACAACAAATCAAAAAGAAACATCTCCTTCACCACAACCTCCAAATCCAAAGTAAAATAAAATAAAAACAACCATTATGTAATCTTTGCTTTATTTCAATCTCTATTTTCCAAAATAAAAATTTTAAAATGCGTGCAAAAGCTTGAAACACAGATAAAACTATGTCAGTGTTCGCTAAACGCTAAAGCTTTGTCAAGCTCTGCTATAATGGTCCAAAACAAGATAGGGAACTCTTTTTTAATGTTGGCTACTATGACAAAGAGATTGATCACACTTTTGCAGCTTATTGCCGTCATGGCATATATCATCTTTGAAGAGCTAATATGGGAAGGTATTGCCAGACCGATCTTTACCTATGTCCATGGACTCAGGATACTTCAGCGTATTGAGGTAAAGGTGCATGATGCAAATCCCTCTTTAATACTTTCTATTTTTGTCGTACTGCTCTCTATCGTGGAGGTATTTGGCCTCTATGCGGGTGTGCTTTTTGTCAGCGGAAAGGTTGCTCTGGGTGCGGTACTCTATACCGCTAAAATCCCGGTAGCGGCATTTACCTTCTGGCTTTTTAGGGTGACTGAGGATAAACTGATGCAGTTTGGCTGGTTCAAATGGACCTATGAAAGGATCATGGATGCGATTGACTGGCTTAAGTCAGCTGAAATCTATATCCAGACGATGAATAGACTTAAGGTTGTCAAAACAACTCTGCAAGAGTGGTTTAGGGTTTTTAAAGCAAAGTACTTTGCCAAAGAGAGTCTTTTTGTTGTCAAGATCAAACAGCTTTATCAATCGATCAAAGAGATACTGCGCAGATCAAAATAATGAAAAGACATCTTTTTGCCTATGAAAAGCTAAAAGTAAAACATTTGAAAAAGGCTCAGTAGGAACGGTTTTTTATCGCTTGGCTTGCTTCTCTCTCCAGGGTTTTTTCCTTCAGGTCGGCACGTTTGTCATGCAGTTTTTTCCCTTTTGCTATGGCGATACTTGCTTTTGCAAGGTTGCGTTCATTGAAATAGAGCATTAAAGGAACGATCGTCAGTCCCTCCTTATGCACCTTCACATAGAGTTTTTCAAGTTCTTTTTTGCGAAGCAGAAGTTTTCTCGGAGCCCTCGTATCCGGGGTGAAGTGTTTGCTGGCAGTTTCAAGGTGGGCGATATGCGCATTCATCAAAAAAAGCTCCCCTTTGATGAAGCGGCAGTACGAATCCTGTAAATTGGCGCGTTTGGCACGCAGCGCTTTGACTTCTGCCCCACTGAGGACTATGCCTGCTTCGAACTTTTCGAGAATTTCATAATCATGTTTGGCTTTTTTGTTTTGTGCGATGATATTGATAGCCAAAACGTTCCTTTGGTCAAAATATTTTTAGGTGTTATTATAACATAATGAGACTCTGCTGCATCATTTTACAATCAACCAGTAATTAATCTAACCATGTTATAATCTTCTATAATATTTACTATGCATCATAAATAAAGCCAAGCGTGACGGGGAGATGAGGAATCCAGGTTCGCCGAATGGTATTGATTTTCTTTTTGATTCATTGGTTTAAATCTTATCAATAAGGGAGTTAGAGAGATGAAACTGTTTAGGATATTATCCGTTTTGGCAGCCATTACGGTGTTGTAGGCTGAAGAGATTAATGTAAAGTGGGAAACCAATGAGAATTGTAATGCCTGTCATATGGATATCTCCAAAAGATGGGAGACTTCAAGGCATGCAAATTCGCACTTTTCAAAAAATGATCTTTTCAGAAAATCTCTGGAGTATATGGTCCAAAAAAATCCCACATTGATCCTGGATGAGGTGAAGGTCGACTGTGCAAAGTGTCATAACCCCAGAATCACGAAGAAAACAGTAGAGGACAAAGATAAGTACCTGCTGCTGATGGGAATCGAAGAGAAAAAGCAGGAGATGCAGAATGTACTCAATACCGAGAACATGAAAAACGGTATCAACTGTGTGGTATGCCACAATATCGATGAAATCCATCTGGACAAATCAAAAGGTTCCCAGGGAATGAACAACGTAAAGTTCGGAGAACAGGGAACGATGTTCGGACCGTTTGATGATGCTGACTCACCCTATCATCAAACTGCACAAAGGGAACATTTTGCATCAGATGATCCAACACTCTGCTTTGTCTGCCACTACAGCACCTCCAACAAACACGAGGTGGAAGTCTATGCGACAGGAAAAGAGTATGATGCATCAGGTTCGGCTGAAGGGTGCAGGGATTGTCATATGAGCGGGAAGTTTGAAGGATTTGCCTCCAACTACAGCAAGAACGGAGGGAAGCCAAAACCGCGCATGGTCAGGGAGCACCGTTTTGCGAGTGTGGATAACAGCAATATCATGATCGATCACATAGATATCAAAACGGCTGTAAGAGGAGACAGCTTTATCCTCACGCTCAAGAACAAAACACCGCATGCTATCCCTACCGGGTACGGGCTGAGGGAGATTATTCTGAATGTAGCCTATTTTGACAAAACAGATAAAAAAGTAGGTGAAGAGAGAAAGGTGCTGGCGGCAAAATGGCTGGATGCAAAAGGGGAAGAGACGATCCCGCACCTTGCAAAATCCAAATCACAGGATACAAGACTGGCAGCCAATACTACGCAGGAATATCTGTTTAAGATACCACAGGGTGCAATGTATGCCAAATATACCTTCTCTTACCGCCTTATTAGCGAAAAAATGGCTCAAACCATCGGTGTAACGGACCCATTCTTCCTGAAAGAGTATGTCTTCTCAGAAAGAAGAATCCATCTGGATTAACGGTTTGTTAAGAGGCAGGGGTGAAACAAGAGAAAAATTGTTTTATCCCGCGGAGAGGAAAGCTATCATTTCAGCCTGAAGAAAGTACTCCCGCTGCCGGAGAAAAACCATCCCTCATTTGCCTGCGGAACTTCTTTGAGCTCCGGATAGGCGATCAGTGCAGCCCGGTAGAGGTCATTGAGGATCACCGGATCAGCGATCGTCTCAAGGAGCGTTCTTGAGTCCATCTTCTCCCATTCTTTAAAACTCTCCGGATTGATCTCATTGAGCAGGTGTTTTTTGAAGATTTGATAGACCTTGGCGGTATCGCACCCTATATCGGGCGTGAAAAGCTCCAGCTGCAGCGTCTCCTCTTCAAAGGGCTCAACGATCTCCCCAAAACCGCTGACATTGGCAGAGGGGTAGTTGTGGATAAAGAAGGGGAGGTCCGCACCTATTTTGCTTCCGAGCTCCGAGAGTATGTTTGTTTCGATATTGAGTCCGCACACCTCATTGCATAAGCGCATAAATGCCGCAGCGTCCGAACTTCCTCCGCCCAGCCCTGCCTGGCTCGGGATGCGTTTGGTGACGACTACCTTATGGGATCTGAAAAATGTTTCTATATCGGGATTGCGTGTATGGTTGATGAGGGTTGTGTAGGCTTTGTAGATCGTATTGGACTCCAAAGGCACACCTTCGCATCCCTCTATCGTAAACGCTTCGCAGAGGCACGGTTCGAAAGTGATCGTATCGTAGAGCTCTTCCACGCGCATAAAGCGCGAAATCAGCGTATGGTATCCCTCTTTGTGTCCGGTGATCTTCAGGAAGATATTGACCTTGGCATGGGCGTTGATAGTGTACATGGATTGCCTTGAGATTAAGCTATTTCAGGAAAGCACTATAACAAACTATGGCTTAAATGGATTCAGGCAGCCTGCCCTCTTTATTTCAGTGTTGTACTTTCAGGTACGAAATCTATAGCTTGTTTGATTCTATCCTTATCGATGCAAGCAACTTTAAGATACAATTTATTCTATTTTACATACACAATTTTGGGGAACGGATGATCACAAAAGCGAATTTCAAAAAAGTACTGACATTTTTGGGTTTTGAAGAAGAAAATGAGGTCTATACCAAAAAGTTTGATGCGTTTGACTGCGAGCTGAAAGCGGATTTTAAAAACGGGATGCTCGTCTATCCGGAAAATAAAGATTTGAAGGTCAATGAGCGCCAAACCTGCAACTTTAAAGCCAATGAGAATTTCGTCGTTTTTGAATGTGTATGCAAGCTCCTCGGACAGGGATACCGGCCTGAGCATATAGAGCTTGAACCCAAGTGGAAACTCGGGCACGGTGCGAGCGGCGGGCGTGCCGATATACTGGTGCGGGATAATGACAACAGGCCTCTTCTTATCATAGAGTGTAAAACAGCAGGCAGCGAGCTTAGCAGGGCGTGGGATGCGATGCAGACCAAACCGACCCAGCTTTTCAGTTATTATGTGCAGGAGCGAAGCGCCCGTTTCGTATCACTGTATGCCAGTGATTTCGTCGACGAGAAGGTGACGAGAAGCTACTATCTGATCACGATGCAGGATAAGCAGGAGATACTGGAGAAGGATGAAAACCTCAAAGGTTACAGAGATGCTACGGCGGTAGGAGAGATCTATCAGGTCTGGAGAGATACCTACAAAAAAGACTTTACCACTTTCGGTATCTTTGAGAACAACAAAGCCTATCGTATAGGAGAAGCCAAGCCGACAAAAGAGACCTTGAAGAATATAACGTCCAAAGACATTCAGGGCAAATACCACGAGTTTGCCACGATCCTGAGACAGCACAATGTCAGCGGAAGGGAAAATGCTTTTGACAAGCTTGTCAACCTCTTTTTGTGCAAGGTCACCGACGAGAAGCAAAACCCCGATGAGCTCAAGTTTTACTGGAACGGCAATGCCTACGACGATCCCTTTTTGTTCCAGGATAGGTTGCAGAAGCTTTACCAGGAGGGGATGTTCGAGTTTCTGGGAGAAGAGATCACCTATATCGATGAGAGTGAGATAGAGAGGATTTTTGAGCACTACGATATCAATACGGTCAAGCAGGATATCAAAGACGCGCTAAAACGCCAGAAATTCTTTACCAACAACGACTTTGCCTTTATCGACGTGCACAATGCCAAGCTCTTTTACCAAAACTTTGAAGTGCTGCTCAAGATCGCCCGTATGATACAGGATATCAGTCTGACGGGCAGCGACGAGAACCAGTTTCTGGGCGATATGTTCGAGGGGTTTCTTGACCAGGGAGTCAAGCAGTCAGGGGGCAGTTCTTTACCCCGATGCCGATCGTGAAGTTCATCATCTCCTCCCTGCCTCCGCTTAAAAACCCGAAAGTGGTCGATTATGCCTGCGGGGCGGGGCATTTCCTCAACGAATACACTACCGTAAACCCCGACAGTACCATCGTCGGCATCGAAAAGGAGTACAGGCTATCCAAGGTTGCCAAAGTCAGCTCCTTCATGTACGGCAGCGAGATGGATATCATCTATGAAGACGCGCTGAGACACAACCCCAAGGTCAAAAACGGTTCGTTTGACGTGCTTGTCGCTAATCCTCCCTACAGCGTCAAGGGTTTCCTTGAGACGCTCAGCGACGAGGAGAGAAGACGCTACGCGCTTACCGAAACGGTCGATGAGAAAAGTTTTGCTTCCAGCAACGCTATCGAGTGTTTTTTCATCGAGAGAGCCGCGCAGCTTCTGGACAAGGACGGGGTAGCGGGCATCATCGTACCAAGCTCCATCCTCAACAAAGGTTCGCAAAGCATCACTGCATCCAAGGGGAATGTCTATGTGCGTACCCGTGAGATACTTCTGAAGTACTTTGATATCGTGGCTATCGCCGAGTTCGGCAGCGGGACGTTCGGCAAGACAGGGACCAATACCGTGACGCTTTTTCTGCGCCGCCGCTGCGATACCGCCAACCTTGCGGGCACATTTGCAGAGCTCGCTTCCAAACTCTATGAGTGCGAGTATGCCAATGGCACCGACTTCGCCGCCGTGCTCAAAGAGAAAAACCTTCTTGAAAAGTACTGTGAGCATATCGGGATAGAGCTGCCGATCTATGAGACGCTGCTGTGCCGTGAACTTGACGAGGCGATATTTGTGCATGATACGTTTGGGGAGTACAAGGCGGCGTTCGAGAAACTCAGCGAGACTAAAAACAGGCGCAAGAAAAAGAGCTATAAAGTGCTGAGCAAAGAGGAGAAAGAGGAAGTAGAACGCAAAGAGCTTATGAAGTATATGCGCCTCGTCGAAAAGGAGAAGTTCTACTACTTCGCGCTGGCATACAAAAACGCCTCCGAGGTGCTCATCATCAAGTCTCCTTCGGGCACGAACGAGAACAAGAAGTTCCTGGGGTACGAGTGGAGCAGTGCCAAGGGCAACGAGGGGATCAAGTATCTTGCGGGGAGCAGGGTAGAGGTGGAAGACGAGACGCTGGATGAGGAGGACAAGCGTATCCTCGAAAACCTTGAAGGGCTCAAAAGCATCAACACTCCGCTCTATAATCCGCGCAACCTTCACGACTCCCATAAGATCAATACCCTCATCAGAACCAACTTCGCCCGTCATTCCGGACTTGATCCGGAATCTACAGATATCCCCGAAGCACTGAAACCCTTCGTCACCCGCGCAAGGCTGACCGATATGCTGGACTTCTCGCGTGTGGAGTTTGACAAGGCGATCACTCTGTCGCCTGCTAAAAAGGTGGAGATTGAGAGCAAATATCCGTTGGTTAAACTTGGAGAGTTTAGTGAGGTCATTGCCGGGCAATCTCCAAAAGGTGAGTATTATAATGAAAATGCTAAAGGGCTGCCATTTTATCAGGGGAAAAAAGATTTTGGTGATATCTATCTAAACTCACCTGTCGTTTGGACAACACATATAACGAAAGAGTCTATTAAAAATGATCTCCTTATGAGTGTTAGAGCACCTGTTGGGGATGTTAATCTTAATCCATTTGATAAAATTTGCATAGGGAGAGGATTGGCGGCAATCAGAACCAATGAGCTAAAAACCCAAAAATATCTTTTTGAATTTATCACAACAAACAAAGAACTTTTTAAAGGCAACACGGGGACAACTTTTGAATCGATCTCAACAGCAGATTTACGTAATATCAAAGTCCCACTCCCGCCCCTCGATATACAGGAAGCAATAGTAGCGGCGTGTGAGAGGGTGGATGATGAGGTAGCGAAGACGAATGAAACGATAGAGACGAATGAACAGGAAATCATATCG
>DSDW01000073.1 GCA_011048515.1 Campylobacterota bacterium
GAAGCAATGGAGTAGCTACAATAAAAAAAGAAAGAGGCCGCTTTATATCGCTTCATTTCTTTCTGTTGTAGTGGTTGCATTGGCCGTTACTGTATATCTCAATGATACACTGAGTCATAAATTGAAACATATGTTGAATGGTAACCTAAATGTTCAAGTATCCCCTGTAGAAAACAATTTAGTAAAAGAAGAAGCTAATGTTTCAATGGGTAAAAAGGATGAAAAACCTGTAAAGATTGCAGAAGTTCCTAAAATGGTCATAGAGATGAAACCAAATCCTTATGATATTGCATCCAATGAACCTGTTTTAGAAACTGTAGAGTCTTTAGATACGCCAGAAAAAGCGGATAGTTCTTCACCGATAGAGGGAACAGCGGATAAAAAAATTCATCTGGATATTCTTGAGACATCCAGCGTAACGGCCTACAAAGATGTGGAAAGCCGTTTCTACCAAACGCATGATACGGATGATTCTCTTTTTTTGGCAAAAAGCTATTTTAACAGGGGAGAGTACAAAAAAGCTGAATATTGGGCACTCCAGACCAACAAAGTTGATAGCAATATAGAAGAGAGCTGGCTTTTGTTTGCGCATGCAAAAGCAAAACTTGGACAGAAACAGGATGCGATTAAAGTTTTAAACTCTTATATTGCAAAAACCAACTCCATTGAAGCGAAACGATTATTGGAACAAATAAAATAAGCAATGGAATTACGATATTCGTAAACAATTATGTTATACTAAATGAGTTTGTAGGAGGATATGGATGGTTAAATTAATTGAGATGATGCTTGGGGAAAATCTCATTACTAAAGATGCGATTTCAACATTGGTGAGAAGCCGACCGCCCAAAAAGATCTCCTTTGCCAATCTTATCAATGAAGGAATGATTGACAGGGAAACTGTCGAAGAGTTTCTTGTAAAAAAGATACGTCAGGGAATTATTAACCTCTCCCATCTGGAAAAAATCGAGGGGATAGATATCATTCCTATTATCAAAGCGGTAGCGAAATCCCTTAATGTAGAATATGTCGATTTGGATGAGACGGAAATCGATATGAAGCTATTTTCTAAGCTTCCGTACAAGCAGCTCATCAAATACAATATCGTACCTTTGGAAGAGACTGATCTGAATGTCCATATTGTATTCGATGATCCTTTGGATATGGCTGCTCAGGATGCTATACAGAGGCTTTTCCCTAAAAAGCCGATCAAAATAGCCATTACCAACCCTAAACAGATTCATCAGCATTTGCAAAGATTGGAGATCAATGAGAGTATCAAGGGGTTGGTCAATGACATACGTAAAGATCTTGCACAGGAGAGTGAAAGCGAAGAGGGCGATTCGCCGGCAGTATTAAAATTGATTGATGTTATCTTAAGAAACTCTATTTATGCAGGGGCGAGCGATATTCATATTGAAGCATTGGAAAAAAGCTGTATCGTCAGAGACCGTATCGACGGGATGCTAAGACAGAGTTTTACTTTTGATAAAGATATCTTTAACCCGCTTTCCTCCCGTATGAAATTGTTGGCTAATTTGGATATTGCCGAAAAGAGAAAACCGCAGGATGGTAGATTTTCTGCTACCGTGGCACAAAAAGGGTATGATTTCAGGGTTTCCACGCTTCCTACGATTGACGGAGAATCCATTGTATTAAGGATCCTGGATAAAACAAAAGCGATGATCAAACTCGAAGATGCAGGTATGAGTAAACTCTGTTACGACAGATTCTCTGAAGCGATCAAGGTCCCCTACGGGATCGTACTTGTTACTGGGCCTACAGGTTCAGGTAAGACCACGACTCTTTACGGCGCATTGAATGCGATCAAAGATATTAAAGACAAAATTATCACCGTTGAAGACCCGGTTGAGTATCAAATGGCGGGTCTGCAGCAGGTTTTGGTACGTCCCAATGTGGGATTGACCTTTGCCACGGCACTGAAGTCTATTTTGAGACAGGATCCTGACAAGATCATGATCGGGGAGATCCGGGATCAGGAGACGCTTCGTATTGCGATTCAGGCAGCATTGACAGGGCACCTGGTACTTTCCACGCTGCATACCAATGATGCGATTTCCGCTGTTACCAGGATCTTGGACATGGGAATTGAAGAGTACCTGGTGAGCGGTGCTCTGGTAGCTATTCAGGCACAAAGGCTTGTGCGTAAGATCTGTACACACTGTAAAGTTGAAGCTACACTGCCCCCTCATTTGCTCGAAGGTATCAAAGAGTATTTACCTGAAAACCCGGTTTTCTATAAAGGTGAGGGGTGCAAAGAGTGCGGACATAGCGGTTACAAAGGCCGTGAAATGATTGCTGAAGTATTGATGGTAAGCAATAAAATGCAAAGAATGATTGCAGCGAATGCATCCAAAGAAGATTTGACCAAACAGGCCATAGAAGAGGGGTTTGTGAATATGTTTGAGGATGGAGTCAGTAAGGCATTGCAAGGGAGAACCACCATCGATGAAATCTATAGAGTAGCGAGGCTGTAATGAATTATTTTAATGTTACGATCATGGAAAAGGGTAAAAAGCGCAAAGAGTTGATAAAAGGTGCGAATAAAATGGCTGCGATACAGTCAGCGAAGCAAAAATATCCTCGTGCTGTGGTAATGAGAGCAGAGCAGACCGCTGCACCTCTTGAAGATACAGTAAGTGATCTTATGTCAAATATTAGTAAATCATTCAAAAAAAAGATCCCGCTGAATGATAAAATATCTACGATCAGGCAGATCGCAGTTATGACAGATGCCGGAATCGCTATCAACGATACACTGCAGGATGTAGCTGCAAATACGGAAAATAAAGCACTTAAAGAGATCTACACTACAATGAGCAGTGATATCAATGCCGGCAGCAGTTTGACTGATTCTATGGAGAGATATAAAAACGAGTTTGGCCACGTAGCATTAGCGATGACTCAGCTTGGGGAACGAACAGGTAATATCTCGCAGTCCTATCACAAACTTGCAGATATTTTAGAGAATATCAGGGATAACACAGCAAAATTTAAAAAGGCGATCCGTACACCTTTGATCACACTCGCAGCTATGGCAATCGCTTTTACAATCTTGATCATGGTGGTTGTTCCAAAATTTAAAGATATTTTTGAAAGATTCAATACTGAACTGCCTCTACCGACACAAATATTACTCTTTCTAGAGCATGCTTTTTCCAACTACGGTATATATATCCTGCTAGGACTTTTTTTAATGATATATACAGGAATCTATTTCTATAAAAATAATGAAGGTTTTAAATATCAAGTAGACAGGATCATGATCCATCCTAAATTCTATTTAATCAATAAAGCCATATTCCTTTCTACGATGCACAAATATAATCTTGTATTCGGAGAACTGGTAAAATCGGGTATTCCTATCAATGAAGCACTTGATACTGCTGTAGGGATGGTCGATAACCTGGCAATAAAGCAGCAACTGAAAACAGTGAATGCCAATATCGGCCGCGGGATGAACTTGGCGGAGGCCTTTGATCTAACAGGACTCTATGAAAATATGCTTCTGCAGATGATCAAAGCAGGTGAAGCAGGTGGTCAGTTAGATGCCATGCTATCCAAGGTAACGGATTATTATGATATGCGTTTTCAGGATCTTATTGATAACTTGGCAGCATATGTGGAACCGATCATGCTTTTCTTTATTGCCGGCCTGGTACTTCTGATGGCTTTGGGGATCTTTATGCCGATGTGGGATCTCGGGAAAGCGGTTAAATCCTAGGCCAGGATAAAACCGCCTTTTTGTATAAGACGGTTTACAGTCTGTGGTGTTTGACGGCTCTTTCCAAATCTTCTGGAGTATCTATCCCAAAACTTTCCGTCTCCACTTCGATCATCGCTACCTTGTAGCCATGATGAAGCGCTCTGAGCTGTTCAAGCTTTTCGATATGTTCCAGTGCAGAGTCTTTGAGGCTGCAAAACATTTTTAATGAGTGCATAGTAAATCCATAGATCCCAAGATGCCCTTTATAGTCGTCAAAATGGTGATCTCTGGGATAAGGGATCTTCGCGCGCGAGAAGTAGAGTGCAATATCATCAGTGTCGGTCACGACTTTGACGATATTGGGATCATCGGCTTCCGGATTGGTGATACGTTTGTAACAGGAGTTCATCATGATCGTTTCATCCTCTCTGTTCTTTGCGGTAAGGTCATAGATGGCCTGAACAACCGCAGTCTCTATAAATGGTTCATCCCCCTGTACATTGATAATGATCTCGTTTTCATCCAGTCCGAGTTTCTGTGCCGCTTCATAGATACGGTCGGTGCCGCTTTGATGTGCTTCTGAGGTCATGATGGCTTTGATATTATGTTTGTGTGCGATCTCAATAACCTCCTGTGCATCTGTAGCGATACATACGTCATCTATATCCTGTACAGCCATTGCTGTACGTATAACCATCGGGATACCGCCGATATCAGCCAAAACTTTATTGGGGAAACGGCTTGATCCAATACGTGCTGGAATAATGATCATAGTTTACCTTTCTCTGTTAATTTTAAAGTAATTTTACACTCTATATGTTAAAATACACCACATTTACAAGGACGACGATATGAAACAAGCATTATTTCTTCTTAACATGGGTGGCCCTAACAACTTGGACGAAGTGAAACTTTTTTTATACAATATGTTCAGCGATAAAAATATCATCCCCAACCCGCTTGCACGTCCTCTGGTACGAACGATTATCATCAAAAAGAGGTTGAATGAAGCCAAGGAAACCTATAGAGAGCTTGGAGGAAAATCACCGCTTTATGATTTGACCAGGCAGCTTATAGAGAAGTTAAGCACCAAGATCGATATCCCTATCTATCCGGTGATGCGTTATGTCCCGCCTTTTGCGCAGTCAGCTTTGCAGGAGTGCAGGGAGAGAGGGATCGAAGAGATATTGCTTTTTCCTCTCTATCCCCAGTACTCAACGACAACCACGCTCTCATCTTATGAAGATGTTCTAAAAGGATGCGAAGCAATAGACTACTCTCCTAAAATAACGTTTGTGAAAAAGCACTATTATGATGATTTTGCATATATCAAAGCGAGCGCGGAGAAGATCAAGGAGGCACTGGGAGAGAAAGAGAGTAGGGAGTATGACCTGATACTCTCTGCACATGGCCTCCCCGTAAGTATTATCGAAGCCGGGGATCCCTATCAGAGAGAGGTAGAGGCCAATGTCAGTGCACTGAAGATCTATCTCCAGAGTGAAGGTATAGATTTCAGAAGTGTGAAGCTTGTCTATCAGTCAAAAGTCGGGCCGCAACAGTGGTTGGAACCTTCTTTGGTAGATACGTTGCGTAACCCTCGCAATAGAAAAGTGATTATCTATCCATTAGCATTTACCATCGATAACTCAGAGACACTTTTTGAGCTTGACATAGAGGCACGTGAAATTGCTGAGAAGATCAAGTATGAAGAATTTATCGTAGCTAAGTGTATGAATGACAGTGATGCCTTTGTCGAGTTCATAGCAAAGTGCGTAAAAGAGTACAATGCAGACACTGCACAATAGCGCAGAATCCCTTACCGAGGTTAACAGGTCCAAGTTTATTACCTATCTTGTGCCTATCAATGCATTTGAAGGGCTTCAGGAGAGGCTTAAGGCGGAAAATCCCAAAGCCAACCATGTTGTCTATGCGCTGCGTTACCTCAATGAATACGGCCAGGTCGTAGAAAACAGCAGTGGGAGCGGAGAGCCAAAAGGATGTGCAGGCGTACCGGCACTCAATGTATTGCGCGGAGAAGAGATGATTAACTGTGCGGTACTTATTGTCCGTTACTTCGGAGGGATCAAGCTTGGTACTGGAGGCATGGCGAGGGCCTATGCACAGGCGGTAAAAGAGGTGCTGAAAACGGCTGATATCCTTCCGTATAAGAATCAGGTATCTCATACCTTTGAGACAGGTTACAGTGATGTGGATAGAATCTTATATTGTTTGAAACAGTTGGAAATCGTTAAGTATGATCGTAAATTTGGTGTAGAAGGAGTGATCTGGTCGATTGAGGGGGATGAGGAGAAGCTTGAAGCGTTTTTGAATACTATGTAACCAAGAGGACTTTGGAAACCGCTATGAAGAGAGACATTCCTCTGTAGAAGCATCCTCACGCTCTGTCTGCATTGCTTTCCTGTAGGCTTTCACACTGTTTCCTCCATTGTCTTTCACATGGTACATCGCGATATCTGCCTCCTTGATCAGCTCCTGCTCATCTTTTGTATATTCACGATAGAAGGCTACACCAATACTTGAGGAGATATGGAGGGAGAGTCCCGCTATCTCGAATGGCAGACTTAAGCTCTGTCTGATCTTTTCTGCAATATCCAGTCCGTTTTCTTTTGTTTTCACCGATGGAAGGAGGATGATGAATTCATCACCGCCGACCCGTGCCACTGAGTCGCTCTTGCGCAGACAGCCGCGGATACGATCTGCTACAGCTTTAAGCAGCAGGTCTCCGATATGGTGGCCGTGCCTGTCATTCACCGGTTTGAAGCGGTCCAGGTCCAGAAACATCAGTACAGGCACGTTATTTTCACGTTCAGCATCCGTGATAGTCTGTTTTAACCGGTCCATGAAGAGTGTGCGGTTGGGCAAACCGGTCAGCTTGTCATGGTAGGCCATGTGTGCGATCTTGTCTTCCATAAGCTTACGGTCTGTGATGTCGTATAGCCAGCCTAATATCGCCGGTTTGTTCTGGTACTTCAGGGGAAAATAGGAGGCCAGCACCCATTTACACCACGCTTTATCCCCAGCTGAACGAAGTTCGATGAGTTCATTCGTAATACTCTCACCTTTGCGGAGTGTTCCCATGATCTTTTTGTAGATATCTGTATCAGCGTAGTAGCTGCCCGGGACAAGGCCGATGACTTCTTTCGGTGTGGAGTCTATCAGGGAGATATAGCTGCTGTTGGCAAATAATACCTGGTTGCTGACAGCATCTGTGGTATATGCAGCAATAGGACTTCCTTCCAGCATCTGGTGCAATTGCAATTCGTTTTCGATCGCCTTTTGTCTTAAATAAAAATTTTCCTTCAGCTGAAGGTTGAATTTATGGGCATTCGCTAACAGAAACAACAAAAAGAGTGTATCCATTATACTCATACTAAGAGAAATCCTGTCCCCCTGATTGGCAAGAAAAATGATCTGCGGTATCAGAACAGAGCACAAAAAACCTATGTATGAGATACGATCGATGGCCAGTGATGCGGCGGCTCCTGCACTCAAACCGGCAAGGATAAACGAGACATAAACCTTATGGCCCAGATCATCCGATGGAGTCAAAAACACACCGCCAATACCCCAAGCTATTGCGGTGGAGAGGACACCGATACGGAACCAGATCAGCCATCGGTGTGCATCGCTCCGCACTGCAACAGAAGCTGATCGCTTCCAGTCAATATACAAAAAAGCCCGCCCCAACAAAATGGAACCGATCAGGGTAGACCATCCGAATAACAGTGCTGAAGTAATGACCGGGGCCTGTATCACAACAAGTATCACAACAAGTATCACAACAAGCATAGCGCTGATAATAATAGAAACCGGCAGGCTGCTATAGAGGAATCTTACCTGCTCATCCTGCAGCGTCTCGAACTGACGGGATTGCTCTGCTTCAGGCGGCGTTGTTAGGGAGGCATGGAACACATCTGCTCCGCTACTTTTACGCTTTTGAGGTTTATTATTCATGAAAATGGTTCCTCCCCTCCACAATGATACATTATTAAGAAAATGTTTCAGTAAAATTTTATTCTGTTACGTATGCAGGTTCCACATAAAGAATAGCTTGTACTTCTTCAGTAAATAGATTTATAGCTTTGATTTTATGCCTTTAAAAAACCCTATTTTATATATTGTATCCAATAAGTATTGTCATCCGGAAGTTATATGGTAATAAAATTGAGTCTATTTCTGTCGAATAAGACAATACAAGTGAATAGGATAAAATGGTAAGCTTTGGATCTATAGATCCTTTAAAAAAAAGGCAGGATAAGAAAATAGAGAGTAAATTATATAATGCTTCTCATCGTTACTGTAAGTACATCTACTGGTACTTAAAGTGCCCTTGCGTCAACATTATAGAGACATCTAGTCTCTATAATGCTTCCTCGTCCTCTTCTCCTGTTCGGATACGGATCGTGTTGGTGATATCCGATACGAAGATTTTTCCGTCACCGATCTTTCCTGTTTTCGCCTGTTCTTTGATGATATTGAGCGCGAGATTCAGATAATGATCGTTGCTTACCACGATCTCCAGTTTTACCTTGGGAATGAACTCTACGACATACTCCGCACCCCTGTAGAGTTCTGAGTGCCCCTGCTGGCGGCCGTAACCCTTGACTTCTGATACCGTCATCCCTTCGATCCCTGCTGCCACCAAGGCATCTTTGACATCTTCGAGTTTGAATGGTTTGATAATTGCTTCAATTTTTTTCATGGTTTCGCTCCTTTGGTTGCATAATTATAAAATAAGTAAGCTGTCAAACGAAGACAGCCATGGGTTTATTGGACAAAAACCTTAAATACTGCGTTTGAATTCAGGGTAGGCATCAATACCGCACTCCGTTGCATCGATACCCTCATGCTGCTCCTCGTCATCTGCACGCAGTGTGAAGATCCTGTTGATCAGATAGATCGTGATAAAGGATACCGGGAATACGATGGATCCTACGATAACAATCGCCTTGAGTTGGGTGAGCAGGCTTGCTTCTTCTATGAAAATGCCTGCCGCAAGTGTTCCCCAGATACCGTTCACCAGGTGAACGGAGAGTGCACCGACCGGGTCGTCCATCTTCAGTTTGTCAAAGAAAGGTACCGCCCATACGACAAGTGCGCCTCCGATAAATCCGATCAAAACAGGCGTGTAGATATCATAGCGGTCCGCACCGGCAGTGATCGCTACAAGCCCGCCGAGCGCACCGTTGAGCAGTACGGTAATATCATACTTCTTATACCTGAAATAGGTCAATAGCCAGCCTGCGATTGCTCCGGCAAGTCCGGCAGTATTGGTATTCATGATAGTAAGCGCCACAGTATCGGCATTCTCTTTGCTGGCAATGGAGCCTACGCTGCCGCCGTTGAACCCAAACCATCCGATCCAGAGCAGGAATGCGCCGAGTGTTACCAGCGGGATGTTCGAAGCGGGGATGACTTTGACTTTTCCGCTAACGTAGCGGCCGTATCTTGGACCCATGATGAGGATCGCCGCAAGCAAAGCCCAACCGCCTGTAGAGTGGATGACGGTAGAACCGGCCAGATCGGTCAGGCCGGAGATATCCAACAGTGTGCCTTCAAGAAAGTTTGCTCCCCAGGTAAGGTTCACAATGAGCGGGTAGATCAGCGCACCCACAGCGATCGTAAAGAGACCCAAGGGAAGGATACGCGAGCGTTCGCTGACCCCGCCGCTCATGATATTGACCACTTTCCCTACAAATGCCATCTGGAAGAGGAAAAAGGCCCATTTACTCATTCCATTTTGATGGTCCCATGAACCAAATGCGATCTCATATCCTATGAACAGGAAGGACAAGGATGCAACGGCATAGATCATCACATTGACTGTCAGCACAGAGGTGACATTCTTGGTTCTGACCAGTCCGGCCTCCAGCATTGCAAATCCGGGTACCATAAAGATGATCAGCGTCATTGCAAAGAGTGCAAAAAAAGTGTCGATCACATAACCCATTTCCATGTATAATCCTTATCAAAAGTGATAAGGGTATTATAACTAGTATTTATGGCGTATCTATGGGAAAGGTGATCTTTTTTTATACAGTGAAAGTAGATAAATTAAGTGTGATTTAAGTGTATTGGTTGTTTTTTAACCAAAAGGCCCCTCAGAGCCTTTTGATGGGATTATAATGCCCCTTGCCCTTCTCATAGACACATCTAGTGTCTATACATCTCAGCGTTATTGTAAGTACATTTAGTACTTACAATGCCTCCTCGTCCTCTTCATCAGTTCTGATACGTATCGTTTTTGTGATATCCGATACGAAGATCTTTCCGTCACCGATCTTTCCTGTTTTCGCATGCTTTTTGATCGCATCGAGTGCAAGATTGAGGTATTGGTCACTGCTTACAACGATCTCTATCTTTATTTTAGGGATGAACTCTACGACATACTCCGCACCTCTGTAGAGTTCGGAGTGTCCCTGTTGACGGCCATAGCCTTTGACTTCGGATACGGTCATCCCCTCTATACCTGCCTCTACCAAGGCATCTTTGACATCTTCCAGTTTGAAGGGTTTGATGATTGCTTCTATCTTTTTCATAAATATATCCTTTGAATTTAATGAAGGACAGAACCTTATAGGTTCATAGCCTTTTCTCCGTGTACAGCTTCATCCAGACCGATCTCCTCAGTCTCTTCATCCACTCTTGCTCCTCCTGTGACCGCTTTGGCAATGAAGTAGACAATCACCGTACCGATCAGTGTCCAGAGCCCAACGACAACGACTGACTCTAGTTGTACAAAGAATTGTCCCATTCTGTCCCCGTCAGCTTTGAGCGGGCCATCCCAGAGAAGCTCTTTGTCGTTCAGTGCAAGCAGACCTGTCGCCAGTGCACCCCAGAGCCCAGCGAGGAAGTGGATACCGAATGCATCCAGAGAATCATCATATCCGACCATTTTCTTGAGTGATACCACACCCCAGAATGCGATCAGTGATCCGACAATACCGATGATCAATGCCCCACCAACACTTACAAAGCCAGCAGCCGGAGTAATCGCTACGAGACCGGCAATGATACCCGATGCGATCCCAAGAAGTGTAGGCTTTTTAAAGACAAACCACTCAACTATCATCCAAGTTACGGCAGCTACTGCCGTTGCGACAGTGGTAGTAAGTACTGCAAGTCCGGCAATAGCATTGGCACCAAACGCAGATCCGCCGTTAAATCCATACCACCCGAACCAGAGCAGTGCAGCACCCAGTGCAGTAAGGATGATACTGAAAGGTTTCATCGCAACTTTTGGATACCCGGTTCTTTTTCCCACCAGGAGAGCAAGGATCAAACCGGCCAAACCGCCGTTCATATGTACTACGGTTCCGCCGGCAAAGTCAAGTGCTCCCGCATCAAAGAGCAGTGCTCCCTCTCCGCCCCATACCATATGTGTAATAGGGGCATAGACAAGAACTCCCCAAAGTGCGACAATGACCATCCATGTAGAGAACTTCATACGTCCGATCACAGAACCGGAGGCAATCGCTACAGTAATGGCGGCAAATGTACCCTGGAATGCGATAAATACATAGGTAGGGTATGTTCCGCTCAGATCAGTCCAGCTGATACCACTTAACAGGATATGGCTGAATCCCCCGACTACATTTTGCAGCATTGCGCTGCTGTTTGTACCGAATGCAAGAGAATACCCCGCCACAATCCATACGACGAAGGCAAGTACAAACGCACCCATCACCATAGAGAATGTGTTGAGTGTATTTTTGCTTCTCGTCATACCTGCATAAAATAGGGCAAGACCCGCCGGTGTCATGAGAAGTACAAGTGCTGTAGAGATCATCATCCATGCAGTATCACCTGAGTCTAGCGTATCTTCTGCGAAAGCGAAGATAGGCATCAAAATTGCTATGAGAGCTGAAAGTTTTTGTTTCATGCTTAATCCTTTATGTTTTATTACATAACAAGTGTATCACGCAAATAAATTAATTTATAACAAACTGTTGATTAATTTTTAACCAACAGTTTGCTTAGGAAGGATTATTATTGAATAAGGGGGATCTCTAGCAGGATAGAGTGTTCTTTGAGGATGGCTTTGATCTGGTTTTTAGCGGCGAGTTCTGTGATCTCTTCGTCGCTCTCTACATAGCGTCCATTTGCAGCGATTTTGAGTCCGGCAAGGGACTCTTTTTTGTTATTGATAAGGATATGCTGTCCAATCAGCAGTTTGAGGGAGATATCAATGGAGTCAGAACTTCTGAATGAATGAAATACTTTTCTCAGAAGTTTGGAAAAGTGGTTCTGGTCCATTTTGAATAGTGGCAGATCCTGATCTGTAAGCAGTTTCAATGGATTACTGTTTTCGGCTTGAAAGAGTGCAATATTGGCTTCAAGCAATACGTTAATATCGGTAACAATCAGTGATTCAGTTTGAAGTTTGCTTTTTGGCTGTACCGCAGGAGCATGGTAAAGCCTGAGTGATATCTGTTCTTCGTTTTCGTAACCAACAGTAATCGCATGAAACATAAATGCATCATAGGACAAAGTAAGGGAAGTGGTTTTGTAGCCAAACCCGGCCGATGCATAAGCCAGCGTCAGATCATAAAGCTCTTTGGTACTTACCGAACCAAAAAGGAGTTCCGCACTATGGTTGAGATAAAGTATCCTGCCTTCATTGTTAAACAGAACAAAGGGACTGTTATCCCACTCTACGAAAGGTTCAAAGTTGATATCCATTACAACTCCTGGTCTATATTGTGCTCATGTATTTTTTTTCTTAAGGTATTTCTGTTGATACCCAGAATCTCTGAAAGTTTCAGCTGCGATCCGAACTTTTCCAGTCCTGCCCTGATCAACGGCTTTTCATAGAGTCCCAAATGTTGGCGATAGGCATCGTTGCCTTCAAGATGTTTGAGAAGATAGTGATAGAGTATCTCCTCGATATCTCCTGCTTCCATCGTATGTTTGATCATATAGGTATAGACAGACCGTTTGAGGCTTTTGGTATTGAGCGAAAGGTCCAGAGGTATATGCTCCGTATCGATCGTGCTGTTTTCTATCATCAGTGTAGATTTTGCCTCTTCGATATAACGCTCTTTGAGATAGTCGACATCTTCCTCCCTCTGTTTGAGGGAAGGCATTGTGTAGATGAAAGCAAAAAGATCATCGACCAGCGCACTGTTTCCCATATAGTTTGCAGTGGCGATGATACGCTTATTGGTAAAATCCAGAGCATTGAGGTTTTTGATCTTTTCAAAATTGGTGATGATCAGCTCATCGGAACCCGCAAGTGCCGTTTTGATCTTTTCCTGATGCTCACCGGATACCATCGGAGCATAGGGAAAGATCGATTGTGCCAAAGATTTTTTGCCGGTATACTCCGGGCCTATAATGATAGAAGAGACAAAGAGCGTTTTGGTAAGATTCAAGCCCTTGATAATGCTCTGGATCTGTTCTGATTTTGTATAAAAACGGTTCATGTTTATTTTTATCTCTCTATATTGTTTAATAATTAATCATATCACAACAATCTGAATTTAGGGCATCTATGCTAGAATTATCGAAACAGGATACAGAGGTTGCATATCAAAGCGTCATTCAAGAGGTTTCACCATTACTTTAATTATCTTACCTTGGAACAGTCACTGGAATATTTTTCTATACTCGGCGGTGCGGAAGAGAACATCGAGATAGACTTTTTTGATGATCTCTTCTCAATGGTGAAAACTAACTTCGTTGAAGAGTTTAAAAAGTTCCAGAATCTCGTCTCACCCTCCTATCTTCTCGAGTCGCCTTACCGTGAAGTATTGATCGCTGTGGCCAGAGGTGACGGAAAGTTTTACAGTGTGCTTCGCAAAGCAAGGCTTAGTGAAAGTATAGGCAGGCAGGTGATAGATGAACTGGTGGATCTTGACGTCCTTTTTGTTGAGAATTCCAGAGAGACACCGCTCAAAACACATCCGAAACAAAAGATAAAAAAACATCTGCGCAGCTACCGTATACAGGACAAACTCCGTTTCAGTGAGCCGTTTTTGCGTTTTTGGTTCGGTTTTGTGGAGATCTACCACAAAGAGCTGGAAGCAGGGAAGGGTGACAGGTTCCTTGCGAACTTTGAGAAACATTATGAGCGGCTGCGCACGCTGGTCTATGAGCAGCTGTGCGATGCGCTGCTCGTAGAGTATTATGCGCAGCAGGGAGTGGAGATCGTTGCTTCCGGGAGTTACTGGAATCAGTACAGCGAATTTGATATCCTGGCTGTTACTGATCAGAAAAAGATCATCCTGGGAGAGTGCAAGTATAAAGACCGTAAAGTATGCAAAAACGAACTCAGAAAGCTTATGGCAAAAGCTGAACAATCCGGAATTTCAGTAGATACCTATGCGCTGTTTTCCAAAAGCGGTTTTTCCAATGAGCTGCTGCAGCACCAGGATGAAAAGCTGCTTCTCTTTGATCTTAATGACCTGAAGCTGCTGCTTTAACTTATCTCGCCTTCTCTATATTTCTGCGGTGTGTGCTGTAGCTTTCTGTAAAGTCATGGGTTCCATGATTGTTTTTCATAAAATAGAGATAGTCTGTCTGTGCCGGCTTGATCGCAGCAATGATCGCATCAAAACTGACCGCACCTATCGGTGACGGGGGCAGGCCTTTGTATTTGTAGGTATTGAAGCGGCTTGTGTCATTTCGGATACGTTCAGGCGTTACTTTGATATGGGAGTATTTTCCATAGTTGAGTGTGCCGTCCATCTGCAAAGGCATTCCTTTTTTTAAGCGGTTGTAGATGACGGAAGAGACCAGTGGCATCTCCTCGGCATTGGCTGCCTCTTTTTGGATGATCGAGGCGACGGTAAGGATCTTCAGCCACTGTTTTTTATCGTAGGTTCCGTATATCTTATGTGAGATTTTTTGATACTGACCGGTTGACTCTTTGAGGAGAAAAACAACCAGTTGCTCCTCATCGATCCCGAAAGGTACATGGTAGGTCTCCGCATAGATCGCTGCTTCCGGGTAGTCTGCCTTTTGGCCGTAGAGCTTCAGCAGTCTGCTTGCATTCAGTTCCAAAGTGGAAGCAATATCCTCAAAGAAAAGGACTGTGGTCTCTCCCGGGATCAGCGTGATCTCCTCCATTTTCGCTTTGGCAGTAGCAAGCTTGTATAAAAAATCTATACGGTTCAGTTCGGTTGTGCCCATATCGATCCATCCGCTTTGGGGCTGCCCCAAAAAGCTCAAAATATATCGGTCAATGATACTGACTTCGTACCCCTTTTTATGCAGCTGTGATATAATATTGGTGATAGATCCCTGGGGTATGTAGATGGTTTTCTGTGTATGCAGGGATTGGGATGTATAGAAGACAACAGTGGTTACCAAAAGGATGAGAATGTTCTCAATCAGAGGCATGATAAAATTTTTACGAAACACGCTTATCCTTTTTGTGATTGTTTTGATCGTATTTGCAGTATGGCTGAAAGTAGGCATCAAGGCAGATTACCTGCATATAGGGCCGTATAAACTCTCCGGATTATACATTAAACTCGATAAAAAACTGACACTGAGCGCGCATCATATCATGATCCCCAAAAGCAAATCCAACCCCTCATTTTCATCCATAGATAAAACATTCGACCGCATCAAAGGGATGCTTCAGATATTTGAGTATGTCGCACTGCATGATATTATTTACGAAAACAACAGAATCGATCTTGTCTATGCGGACCATATGCTGCATATCAATACGAAAGATTATGAGATCGCAGGAAAGATAGAACGGAAAGAGAAGCGTTTTGAAGCAGAAGTACCATTACTCTATATCAAAGAGAAGAAGATCGCACTGTCTGGCAACTTTACCTATAGCCACTATGAGGACAGGCTGCATACCTGGGGACGATATGAAATGTACGGGATCGAGGGAAGCTTTACGGCAAGCAAGGTAAAAAACCGTATACAATTTGACCTGCAGAGTGATATGTTCACTGACCTGAACCCGCTGATGGAGTTTCTGCCATTGAGCGAAACGGTGAAACACTGGTCAGTGGAACGGATTCAGGCAGAGCACTACAAGCTGCATTCACTCAAAGGAAGCGGAACGGTGCGAGGTCGGGAGTTCAGACTTGAGAGTGATACCTTGAGTGGTCTGGCAGAGTTAGGCAATGCGAGGATAGACTTTAAGGATGGGCTTGAGCATGTTTTGACACCCAGGATCGTCATGGAGTATAAAGAGGGCGGGCTCTACTTTATACTGGATAAACCGACGTATCTGAATAAAGCATTGGATGGCAGCAAAGTTTCCATCCTTCACCTTACGGATAGTGAGCCTACGAGGTTAAAACTTGATCTTCAGGTGGACTCGCCATTGGATGAGGAGGTACGGAAGATACTCCAGGCCTATCATCTGAAGATACCGATACTGCAACAAAGCGGTAGTGCCCATGCATCGGTCGGCCTTGATGTCGTATTTAAAACCGGCAAGACCACTGCTGTGATTGATGTCAATATGAAGGATGCAAGGCTGCAACTCTATAAGCTGGACCTTGGTATAGAGCGAGCTCATGCGCACTATGAAGACGGTATGGTCACTTTTGATAAGGTACGGCTGAAAGATAAAATGTATAGCGGTTCTGCGGAGGGGAGGGTAGAGTTCAAGAAGAAAAAAGCGGAGATAGTGGTCGATCTTGATTCTCTTCATAGCGGTGAAGACGCTAAAAAGAAGTTTTTTGAGATCAAAGAGAAGAAGCTCACCCTTGCTTTGGATTACAACAAAGGGTTATCTGTCAAGGTGCCCGAACTGGGATTTTCTATCAGTGAAGAGAGCAATACAACAAAGTTTTCATTTGAAGATCTGAATTTGATCAAACCCTATATGAAAGAGAAGGAGTACATTCAGGAAGGTGGAAGGGTCGATATCTCTACCGATGATTTCAAAACATTTGCTTTTAAAGGTCTATTAAAGCGAAGTACCTGTTTCTTTTATGAGGGAGATGATGTCTGTCATACCAGGGTTCCCTGCTCGGGGAAGATTACGCCTAAAGGGATAGATTTTTATGCATTTGATCAACGTCTTCATTTTAATGAAACAAGATCCAAGATTACTCTCAATGAACTCAATATAGACCTCAAAAAATTTATCCATTACCTTACGACACAACATGAAAAGGGTAACATCACCCGAAAAAAAGGAGAGTCTCTTGTCATCGTCGGGAAGAAGAGCAACCTTCGCTACGATAACTATACACTGGTAACAGACAGTTATGATGTTGAGGTCAAACCCAACGGTGATATCAAAGCGATCGGCAGTTCTGACGGTGATATTGTGAAGTTTGAAAAG
The DNA here is from genome assembly GCA_011048515.1 of Campylobacterota bacterium. Lineage (GTDB taxonomy): Bacteria > Campylobacterota > Campylobacteria > Campylobacterales > Sulfurovaceae > Sulfurovum. The sequence goes on from DSDW01000073.1 coordinate 17,016, forward strand.
AAGGGGGATATCTTCTCTCTGAACGCATTGCGTATCAAAGACAAGGTGTTGCATCCATTGATCGATTTTAGCGGACTGCAAAAGGGGCGTTATAGCCTTAAACAGTCGGGAGATATTAATAAGGTGCTGAAGGGGAGGATCATTATTGAGGGCGGAGTGATGAGAGACTTCAAAGCCTACAACAATACCATTGCACTGATCAATACCCTTCCGGCCCTGGCCATGCTGCAGGATCCCGGCTTTTCCAAAGAGGGATTCAAGATCAAAAAAGGGGTGGCTGAGTATCAGATCATCAAAGGGGAGAAGATCGTCTTTGACTCTATCTATATTGAGGGGAGATCCTCGACAGTCGTGGGGAAAGGGCTGATCGATCTAAAACAGAACAGGATCGATATTCAGCTGGCGATCAAAACAGCCAAGACATTAGGCAATGTGGTGGGCAACATTCCGTTGCTTGGATATATCCTTCTGGGAGAAGATAAGAGTATGACGATAGGTTTAACAATCCGGGGAACACTTGATAAGCCCAAAGTAGAAACCTCCGCAGCTGAAGAGATACTGACACTTCCCATTGAGTTGATCAAACGTACCATTGAGTCTCCCCGACAGATGATTGAAGAGACAAAGCATATACAAAAAGAGAATCCCAAAAAGGAAACAGAAGATCCTACAATCCATGAACAGTTAGGATTGGAAGATCCAGGCAAGAAAAATGAGATCCAGCAATCTGACGAGGGTTTCCATGAGTCTGAAACGCCTACATCACCAAAGGATGAATTGGAACTCTTTTAATAGTGGCATAGGTATCCCCACGAGCTACAGTCTGTTCCCTTCTCTATACAAGAGGAACGCTGGATGGTTTGATTCTCTTTTGTGCTACAATGCTCTTAACGGAGGTTTACATGAAAAGAGCATTGATCTTTATTTTTCTCGTTTTTACATTTGCAATGACAGGCGATGTTTACACGCCCCCGAAAGGCTCTTTAGAACGAGCAGCCATCATGAACGCGCTTAGAGCGGAAGTTCAAAGAACACAAAATGTAGAGGTGCTTTTTATTGTACGCATGCTTAAGCTCAAGGATGGATGGGCATGGACGGTTACGATGCCCATAAGCAAAGACGGTGCCAATCACTACGAAGATGTGATCGCGCTATTGCATAAAGAGGCAGGCAGATGGCAGGTCAAAGAGATTGTCTACACCGAGGTTGAGATGCCAGGGTGTGCCGATGATCCAGATTTCTTTGAAGGATTAGCCCAAAGATTTCCAAACGCGCCCAAAGAGATATTGACATTCGAAGAGGAGCATTAAACCTCTCCGGAGATTATTCATTTCTGAGCACGGTCAAGGGGTCGGTCTGGGAAGCTTTTTTCGCCGGATAGAGCGAGGAGAGCAGGATAATGACCGAGGTTCCCAGGATAATCAGCCCGAAATCACTCATCATAAGATCGACCGGAAGTTTTGTTGTGCCGTAGACATCTGCAGGCATAGAGATGATATCGAAGGTTTTGAGTACCCAGATACCAAAAAAACCAAGCAGTGTGCCTACCAGGATCCCCGTACTTCCTATGATCACTCCCAGTTTGAAAAAGATAGAGCGTATTTCCGCTTTGGTCGCTCCTAATGTGCGCATAAGGGCGATCTCGCTTCTACGACTCATCACCGTCATCAGCAGGGAGGAGATGATATTGAGCGAAGCGACAAGGATGATGAGCAGAAGTACCAAAAAAAGCGCCTTTTTCTCCATCTCCATTGCCGCAAAGAAATTGCCGTTTTGCTGCCACCAACCCTCTATGATAACTGAATCCGGAAGCGCAGCCCTGATCGCATCGATCTCTTTGAGGGGGTTTTCCGTATAGATATGAAGTCCGTCATAGTATCCCTCTTGACGTTTCAGCAGCTTATGAAACGCTTGATGAGTGGTATAGATGATCGCTTTGTCATAGGCTTTCAACCCGGAGTCAAAGATGCCGTCAATGAGAAAGCGTTTTTGCAGCGGCATCGTGGCAAATCCTATCGCCTCCTGTTCGGAGAAGTAAAGCGTGACCTTTTCTCCTTTTGGAGCATCCATTTCAAAGGAGAGCGAGTCGCCGATAATGATGCGATAGGTATCTTCTCCCTCACCTCTTGCCTCTTTAAAGATATGGTTGATCCGGCTCTCTTTATCGAAGTCGATTCCGTAAAGGAGAGATCCCTGGACGGCACCGGCATTTTTGGTGATCACCTGGGTCGTATAATAGGGGCTGAACTGAAGATGTGGAAACTTCTCCTGAAGCGTGCCGATAAGTTCATCGTTGACGGCATTCTGGGTGATGGGAAGGACCGTTAAGGGATAGTTCATCACAAAGAGACGTTTGGTGAACTCTTTTTGTGTGCCATTCATGATCCCCATGGCGATCATCAGTACCATGACACCTGCAGAGATACCCAAAAATGCCAGCAATGCAGAGATAAAGATAAAAGGATTATCCTTGTCATATTTCAGGTAATGGCGGATGATATGATGCACAAACTCTCTATTGATCATAGTTTTCATCGTTTCTTCCTTCCTCTGCCCGATAGTGAGTTGCGCGCTATTCCAATCAGGCTAAAAGTCCTCTTTTTGGGCCACTCGTTCCACAGCAGTTTTTGTATTTTTTGCCTGATCCGCAGGGGCATGGTTCATTGCGTTTAGGTCTCTTCGTTCCTATGATCGGCTTATTTTTTTTGGATTCGCTCTCCTCTTCGTTACTGAGCACAGCACCCGCTATGCTGCTGTCAAGCTCTTCTCTGATATGTTCGACCGCTGCCTCTTCTTCTTCGGGAGACTCAAAGCTGAACTGCACAAGCTGCAGGGTTCTGACCGCTTCATATTTGATACGCTGTACCAGCTCCTGGAAGAGTCTGTAGCTGTCCTGTTTGTACTCCGTCAACGGATCCTTTTGGTTATATCCTCTCAGCCCGATACCTGTTTTGAGCACATCCATCTCATAGAGGTGGTCCCTCCATTGCGGATCGAGCACCCTCAGGTAAAGGACCCGTTCGATCTCGTTACGTTTGTCAGGATCGATCACGGACATCTTCTCTTCATAGAGATCTTCCATCATTTTGGTGATCTTCTCTGTGATCTCTTCGATCTCGGCATCTTTGAATGGATCGCCTTTGACCGTGATATTGAGCTCCTCCTTGATCAGGGCAGTCAGTTTTTCAATGTTGTAGTCTTCTTTTGGGGTACCTGGGAAGATATCACACTGCTCCAGGAGATACACGATATACTCGGCACGGTTCTCTTTGATCTTCGCACCGATATCGAACTCGGGGTCAAGCAGCTGGTTTCTGAATGCATAGATCGCTTTTCTCTGGTGGTTTGCTACATCATCGTACTCAAGGATATGTTTACGTGATTCATAGTGCTGGTTTTCTACTTTTTTCTGTGCTTTTTCTACAGAGCGTGTCACGATCTTAGAGTCGATGTATTCGCCTTCTTCGACCCCCAGCCTGTTCATGATGTTTCTGATCTTCTCTCCGCCAAAGATACGAAGAAGGTTGTCATCAAGGCTGAGGAAGAACTGGCTCTCTCCCGGGTCTCCCTGTCGTCCCGAACGTCCTCTCAGCTGGTTGTCGATACGTCTGCTCTCGTGCCTTTCCGTACCGATGATCACAAGGCCTCCCAGGCTTCTTACTTCATCATCGATCTTGATATCGACACCGCGTCCTGCCATGTTGGTGGCTACGGTGACCGCACCTTTAACACCTGCATCCATGATGATCTCAGCCTCTTTTTCATGGTTCTTCGCATTCAGTACGTTATGAGGGATCTTCTCCTTTTTCAGCCTCTCGTGGATCTTTTCAGACTTTTCGATCGAAGCTGTACCGATGAGTACCGGCTGGCCTTTGCTGTGGAGCTCTTTGACCCTTTTTACGACGGCATTAAGCTTTTCGCGTTCGGTATTGTAGATCAGGTCGTTTTTATCTTCTCTGGCGACAGGAAGATGGGTAGGGATGGAGATGACTTCCAGGTTATAGATCTGGGAAAACTCTGTCGCTTCAGTCTGTGCCGTACCTGTCATTCCGGCGAGTTTCTCATAGAGTCTGAAGTAGTTTTGGTAGGTGATCTCCGCAAGTGTCTGGGACTCTTCCTGGATCTCTACATCCTCTTTGGCTTCAAGCGCCTGGTGAAGTCCTTCTGAGAATCTTCTTCCTTCACTGAGACGTCCCGTAAACTCATCAACGATAATGATCTCATTGTCTTTGACAACGTAGTGCACATCTTTTTCGAAGAGATAGTGCGCCTTGAGCGCCTGGTCAAGGTGGTGAGAGAGTGCAGCGTTCTCAAGATCATACATATTCTCTACATCAAAGAGCTCCTGCGCTTTTTCCAGCCCCTGCTCGGTCATGATGATCAGACGGTTCTTCTCATCAACGATGAAGTCTCCTGTGGTCTCTTCAGGTTCTCCGGGTCTGGTAACTTTCTTTTCGCCTTTTTCCAGCTGCAGGGCTATTTCGTTGGCACGCTGGTAATGGTTGTGGTCTCTGTGCGTCGGTCCGGAGATGATCAGCGGCGTCCTTGCCTCATCGATAAGGATGGAGTCAACTTCATCGACGATGGCAAAGTGGTGCTCTCTTTGTACCTTCTCTTCGATGCGCACTTTCATATTGTCACGCAGATAGTCAAATCCATACTCATTGTTGGTACCGTAAGTGATATCTGCCGCGTATTGCGCTTTTCTCTCCTCTTCACTGTAGAGCTCGGAGGTGATGCATCCTGTGGTAAATCCAAGGAAATGATAGAGTTGCCCCATCTCTTCTGCATCTCTTTTTGCCAGGTAGTCGTTGACGGTGACGACATGGACACCTTTCCCGGTCATGGCATTCAGCACAACAGCGAGGGTAGCAACCAGTGTTTTCCCCTCACCGGTTTTCATCTCCGCGATGTTGCCGTCATTGAGCACCATACCTCCGACCATCTGTACGTCATAGTGGCGCATACCCAGCACACGTTTGGCTGCCTCTCTTGTAATGGCAAAGGAGTCAAAGAGTACATCATCCAGGCTTTTTTCACCGTTTTGAACGTTCTGTTTGAGTGTTTCAAATGCTGCTTTGAGCGCATCATCATCCAGCTGTTCATATTGCGCTTCAAGCGCATTGATCCGTTCGACCTTTTTGAGATAGTTTTTTACGATCTTGTCGTTTCTTGTACCAAAGACCTTATTGAGAACATTTTGTATCATCGTTTGTTTAGCCCCGTTTTAAAATGGAGTTATTCTATCTAAAAAGTGGTTAATTTGTCGTTATCCTCTCTAAACTCCCCAGGTTGCAGACTTTTCTTCACAAAAAGCGGAAGATGGCCACTCTCTTATCAAGGCTATTTTGATAAAATAAGCCAAGCAGATAGAAGGACAGCAATGAAGCGATTATGGACAGTAATGATACTTTCGGGAATCCTGGCGGCATCCCCGATCAGTATACCGGAGAATTTCAAGGCCGAGTTTACACAGAGGATCACCAATCCTGATAAAAAAGTGATACATTATAAAGGAACGGTACGTTTTTCAGGACCGAAGATGCTCAAGTGGGTCTATCAGGAACCCACAAGAAAAGAGGTCTGCAGCAATGGCGAAAATGTCACGGTGGTCGATCACGACCTGGAGCAGGTCTCCTACTACCTGATAGAGAAGGGCTTTGACCTTGCCGAGATCCTCAAGACAGCAAAACCCTACAAAGAGACCAAGACGGTTTTTATCGCAAAATATCAGGGCAGGAACTATACGATCCAGGTTGATGCCAAAAAGCGTCTTTCGCGTGTTGCCTATTATGACGATCTGGAAAATGAAGTATTGATCATCTTTGAAAAGATGCAGTATGGCAAGGGTAAACTGCCATTTGAAAGTCTGCTCTGTGAAGCACCCGCATCCTATGATGTGATCGGGGAGTAGTGATGGATAGTCTGTTAGTAAAAATGCAGGATGATTCTGCGTTGATGCTATTGATAGGTTTGGCAGTCGTAGTCCTTCTGATCATTGTGCTGGTGGTCGTGGTCTTCTCCACCAAATCCAAAACATTGGCCGACAAGCTCTATGACCTCAAGCAGATAGAGGGTGAAAAAGATGAGAAGATTACCGTACTCGAACAGGAGCTGCAGATCTATCAGCTCAGAGATGCCAGCCAGAGGCAGGAGCTTCAGCAGTTTCAGGAGACCAAAGAGGCATTAAAGCAGCTGCAGGAAGAAAAAAGCGCTTTGGATACAAGGCATAACGCCCTCGAAAAACTGATGAGTGAAATGACGGTAAAGCTGCAGAACAGTGAAGAGAGATATGACAATCTGCTGCAGGAATACAAGACAGTGGTGGAGCTCAATGAAAAACTCAGAGAAGATAACAGCAAGTACCATACAAACAATGCAAGGCTTCTTACGAAGCTTGAGAGTGAAACACGCCATGCGCAGGACCAGATGGATCTGATGAAAGCACACAAGCAGGAGCTTAAAAACGAGTTTGAAGCATTGGCCAAAAAAGTCTTTGAGGGCAATTCGCAGAAATTTGCCGAATTCTCCAAGGAGAATATCGACAATATGATCAAACCTCTGCAGATCCAGATCGCGGAGTTTAAAAAGCAGGTTGCCGATACCTATAATGCGGAGAGCAGTGATCGGGCGGTCTTGAAGAACGAGATCCACTCCCTCAAAGAGCTCAACCAGAAGATCAGTCAGGATGCGATCAATCTCACCAAAGCGCTCAAAGGCGAAAGCAAAAAACAGGGCGTATGGGGAGAGATGGTCCTGGAGCATGTGCTTGAAGCTTCGGGACTCCGAAAAGGGTTCGAGTTTGAACGTGAAGTGAGTTTGAGTACAGAGGATGGGGATATCCTCAGGCCGGATGTGATCGTGCATCTTCCTGATGCGCGTGATATCATTATCGATGCGAAGACTTCCCTGGTAGCCTATGAACGCTATATCAATGCGCATGATGAGGTAAAAAAGGCAAGCTACCTGAAGTCCCATCTTGATTCGATCAGGTCCCATGTCAATTTGCTTGCGGCGAAGAACTATGAACGGCTCAAGGAGGTCCATACACTGGATTTCATCTTTATGTTCATGCCTATCGAAGGGGCATTGGCGGTTGCCCTGGAACACGACAGCTCTTTGTATGATGAGGCATTCAGGAAGAAAATACTCCTGGTCGGGCCGACTACACTGCTTGTGGCGATGCGCGCAGTGGAGAATGTATGGAAACATGAACGCCAAAACCAGAATGCCAAAGAGATCGCAAGACGTGCGGGTGCCATGTATGACAAGTTTGTCGGATTTTCGGAGGATCTGCTCAAGATATCCAAACAGATCGACATGGTGCAGAGCAGTTTCAATGCAGCAAGAAACAAACTCAGTGACGGAAAAGGCAACCTGGTAAGACAGGTAGAGCAGCTCAAGGAACTTGGTGCACAGACCAGCAAGAAGATTCCCAAAGAGCTCTAAAAAGGATATGAAATGAATGCACAGACAGCACAATATTCGGACCAGTTGGCCGAGTATACAAAATCACCTTCCAAAGTTTTCAAGGAAAACGGAAAACTGAAAGGAAGTTTTTATGAGAAAACGCTCTATGAGCTGCAGCATGAATTGGTCAAGCTGCAGCAGTGGATTATCAAAAACAATAAACGTCTGCTGGTGATCTTTGAAGGGATGGATATGGGAGGAAAAAGCTCAACGATCAAAGAGCTCACCACCTATCTCAATCCCAGGGAAACACGTTCTGTCGCACTCCCGAAACCAAACTCCGAAGAGTCGGGACAGTGGTACTTCCAGCGCCATATCAAGCAGCTGCCCAATGCGGGAGAGATCGTCTTTTTCGACAGGTCATGGTATAACAGGGCAGGGATTGAGCAGGTATTCGGTTTTTGTACACAGGAGCAGCATGATCTTTTTTACAGGCAGGTGAATGACGTGGAGAAGCTGCTTGTGGATGACGGGATCATGGTATTTAAGTTTTATCTGAATATCACAAAAGAGACTCAGGCAAAACGTATCAAACAGAGAGAGAAAGACCCTCTTAAAAACTGGAAACTCTCCGATCTTGACTATAAGTCACACGATGCCTATGGGACCTATCTGAAGTACCGTGACAAGATGTTTGATCTCTCCGGAACGCTTATCGTACCGTGGATAGAACTGCAGGCAGACGATAAAAAACGCGCAAGGCTCAATGCCCTGCGTTTCCTGCTCTCAAACATCTCTTACGAGAAGAAAGACATGGATGTGATCAGGGGCGTAGACGAAAAGATACTCACACTTCATTCATAAATAAAAGTAAATAAAGGAATCATTATGGCAAACGTAACAATCTGGCACAATCCAAAATGCAGCAAGTCAAGAGACTCCTTCAAGCTGCTAGAAGAGAGAGGGATCGATGCAGAGGTGATCAAATATCTTGACACGCCTCCGACTAAAGAGGAGCTCAAAGAGGTCTTGAAGATGCTGGGAATGGCTCCCCGGGAGCTGATGCGTACCAAAGAGGAGATCTATAAAACGTTGCATCTTGATAAAGAGACGGATGATGAAAAGCTGATCGAAGCAATGGCAGAGCATCCAAAGCTGATCGAAAGACCCATCGTGATCAAAGAGGGCAAAGCAGTGATCGGCCGCCCCATTGAAAAAGTGGTAGAATTGATTTCTTGACTTTTTATGTTAAAATTCGCCCAATTATTATTCAAAGTAAGGAAAAGAGATGCTTAGTACAGTAAACTTAACACAACGCTACGGAAAACGTGTACTATTTGACAAGATCAATATTACATTGGATGTCGGTAAACGCTACGGGCTTATCGGCGCCAATGGTGCAGGAAAATCGACATTTTTAAAGATCCTATCAGGTGAGATAGAGCCTACTGACGGTGAAGTACAGATACAGCCTGGACTCAGACTGGGCGTACTCGGACAAAACCAGTATGCTTTTGAGAACTTTACGCTCAAAGATGCCGTACTTTACGGGAACAAAAAGCTCTATGATGCGCAGAAAGAGAAAGAGAAGCTCTATATGGAAGGGGACTTCGAGAACGATGCGGTCAATAACCGTCTTGCAGAGCTTGAGATGATCTGTGCGGACGAGGATCCGACCTATGAGTCTGATGTCCATATCGAAAAATTGCTTGAGGCGCTGGGGTTCCCGGCAAGCCAGCATGATGACCTGATGAGTTCGATCACAGGCGGGGACAAGTTCAAGATTCTGCTTGCACAGGTACTCTTCCTCAAGCCCGATATCCTGCTCCTTGATGAGCCTACGAACAACCTCGATATCGAGACGATCGGCTGGCTTGAAGAGGAACTCAAACGCCATGAGGGTACGATGGTCGTGATCTCCCACGACAGACACTTCCTCAATGGTGTCGTCACGCACATCCTTGATCTGGATTTCCAGAATATCCGTGAGTTTACGGGGAACTATGATGACTGGTATATCGCGGCAAATCTGATCGCCAAGCAGGCTGAAACAAACAGAGGCAAAGCAATGAAAGAGAAAGAGGAGCTTGAGAAGTTCATCGCCAGATTCTCTGCAAACGCATCAAAGGCAAAACAGGCTACCAGCCGCCAGAAGCAGCTGGATAAACTTGATATCCAGGAGATCAAACTCTCTTCCAGACGGGATCCTTCGATCATGTTCAAGCCGCACCGTGATATCGGTAACGAAGTGCTTGAAGTGACAGAGATATCAAAGAGCTACGATGATGAGAAAGTACTTGAAAATATCTCTTTTAAAGTCAATAAGGGTGATAGAATCGCTTTGATCGGCTCCAACGGTGCAGGTAAAACGACGCTGCTTGAGATACTGATGGGCAAACTTGAAGCGGATAGCGGAAGCTATAACTGGGGGCAGACGATCTCAACCAGCTATTTCCCGCAAAATACGACCGATATCGTGACGGGCGATATAGAATTGCCTCAGTGGATCCAGGGATTTGATCCGAAATGGCATATCGACGAGATCCGCAAGACGCTTGGCCGTATGCTCTTCAGCGGTGAAGAGCAGAAGAAGAAGGTGGATGCCTGTTCAGGGGGAGAAAAACACCGTGTAATGCTCTCCAAGATGATGATGGACAGTGCCAACTTCCTTGTGATGGATGAGCCGAACAACCACCTCGACTTGGAAGCGATCGTTGCTCTTGGTGAAGCACTGCATGACTATGAAGGCGGTGTGATCTGTGTCACGCACGACCGTGAACTGATCGATGCCTTCGCGAACCGTATCATCAAACTGAACGAAGACGGCACGATGATCGATTTTGAAGGGGACTATGAAGCCTTCGTGGAGCAGTACGGCCACTAAGAACTTATCTTCTCCCATTACGACGGTTCCCGTCGTAGTCTACATAGACTACTCCCCCCTTTTTTTTTACAATCATATTTTTGGATTTATATCCGTAGATTCTGTCTTGTGCCGTAGGTTTGGCACTGCGAAACGTCTCTTATGATGATACTACGTATTGTTTGTCATCACAGAGAGTGCAAGCACAAGGTATCGGCTTCTTCCCATTGTTTTATCTTTTTTTTGTATTATTAGTTAAGAAAAAAGGGGTTTTCAAAAGATGTCAAATTGTCATAGATTTTTTAGATGTGGTGTATGCATTCCCACGTGCAACAAGCGAAAGAAAAGGTGGTAATGCTATAAATTCATCTAAAAGTAGTCTGCCTATGCAGCGGTATTTTGGTAAAGGTGAATGGTTAAGAAAAGGTCTTCCTACTCC
>DSDW01000074.1 GCA_011048515.1 Campylobacterota bacterium
CTGTGCTACATGCATCACACGAGTCAGGACATCTGAAACAGGATGGATACGCAATAGCGGCAGATGGTAATAGTAGACAGCGAATGTATCAGGATGCTCTTTGGCCGCTTTCATGATATCGGGGACCACATCCTGACAGAAAGGGCACTGAGGATCTGAGAAGATCAGTACCTTATGGGCAGCATTTTTATTGCCGAAGATCAAGTGTGCATCATTGTAAAACTTCTCTGTGACCGTAGGTTTGATCTCATTACGGTACTCTCTCCCGTTCTTTAGGCTTACCAGATTTCTTGTCGCCAGTCCGTCTTTGACAAAGATCGTCTCGGGCGCCTTCATCTCTTTTCCCTGATAGACAAGGTCCATTGTGGTAAGGTATACGTTCCAGCCCGGAATTTCGGGATGTGAAGTCTCTTCAATGACCGTGATCCCTTTCACTTCCACCTGCGGATTGAGGACGACATGCTTCTTCACATATTTCAGCAGTTCTTTTTCGTTTGCACTCTCTCCAGCACTAAGCGTGAGGGTTGCGATCAGTGTGCTCGTCAATAATTTCGACATCAATGACATTATCTTCTCCTTGTTTTTCTGATTTGTAATTGGTTTGTTCAGGGGTTATTTTAGCGACAAATTGCAAATAAAGCGTATAAAGTAACGCAAAAACTCCAAGAATATCCGTCAATACTCCGGGTATGATAAGTAAAACCGCCCCGATAAAGTAAGCGGTACTGGCACTGTGAAAACCCTTCAGGCTCAGTTTTCCCCGTTTGACGGCATCAAGATTGCCCATGATCGCAAAGGGAGAAACCCTTAAGAGCTGTAACCCGATGATAAATGTCACCACGATCCATATTGCCGACCATAAAAAACCGATCTTTTCCCCCACACTCAAAGAGAGGTAAAGCTCCAGCAGAAGAAACGGGATCGTAACTAATATCGGCATCTCTACAGTCTTTCCTCAACTACAGAGAGGATCTCTTCAACAGAGACCTCTTCCTTGAGCATCTCTTTGCGTGTGACGAACTCCACCTTCCCTTCAGCAAGATTTTTCCCGATCACCACAGCATGGGGAATCCCAAGAAGCTCATAGTCTTTCATCTTCGCACCGAAACGGTCTTTACGGTCATCGAGGATCACATCGACACCCTTGGCTTTCATAGCGGCATAGAGCTTTTCACCCAATGCCAACTGCTCCTCGTCTTTGATGTTTGATACAAGGATATAGAGCTCAAACGGGGCTGACTCTTTCGTCCAGATACACCCATTCTCGTCATGGTTCTGCTCGATGATCGCCGCAAGCAGACGGCTTACCCCGATACCGTAGGTCCCCATCACCATAGGCACAGACTTCCCGTTCTCGTCGAGGAAGACGCATCCAAGCGGTTCGGAGTAACGGGTTCCCAGCTGGAAGATATGCCCCGCTTCGATCCCTTTGGTGTAGCGCAATGAACCGCCGCAACATGCACATCGGTCACCTTCCTGTACCGCGACAAGGTCATCAAAGTGGGCTTCGATCCCCACGAAGTTGTTTCCTACAAGATGGTAGTCCTTCTCATTGGCCCCGCAGATCATTGAAGTAGCATCTTTGAGTTCATTGTCAAAGACCACTGTGATCCCTTCAGGCACGGATATCGGCCCCATAAATCCGGCTGCCAAACCTGCTTCGGCCAGCTCCTCTTCGGAGACATCGACAAGGTCGTTCGCATCCACTGCATTGCATGCCTTAACCTCCTGGAGTTCATCCGATCCGCGCAGGGCAAAGAGGACGATCCTGCTCTTCCCTTCATCATAGAGTGCTCTTTTGGCTACGGTTTTCACCAGATAGTAGGGGTCAACCCTGAAAAATGCGCTCAATGCTTCAATCGTTTTGATGCCCGGCGTATGGAATTTTGCGAATGTCGCCTCGGGTGCTGCCACTTCGCAGAGCTTAGGCTGTCGCACTGCCGCTTCGATATTGGCTCCATAGTCACACGTATCGCATACGACGATCGTATCTTCACCGCTGTCAGCCAGCACCATGAACTCTTTGGATCCGCTTCCTCCTATGGCACCGCTGTCTGCTTCAACCACTCTGAACTCAAGACCAAGACGCGTGAAGATCTTCTTATAGGTCTCTTCCATCAGATCAAATTCGCGCTTCATATCCTCTTCTGAGGTATGGAAACTGTAACCGTCCTTCATCAAAAATTCACGCCCGCGCATCAAACCGAATCTCGGTCTGATCTCATCACGGAACTTGAGGTTGATCTGGTAAAGGTTCAGCGGGAGCTGTTTGTAGCTTTTTACCGTCTGACGCACAAGGTTCACCATCATCTCTTCATGTGTCGGGCCCAGTATAAAGTCATTCTCTTTACGGTCTTTGAAACGTAGAAGCTCTTTACCGTACTTCTCAAAACGACCGCTCTCCTGCCATAAGGATGCAGGCGTCACAAATGAAAGGCTGACCTCCTGGCATCCTGCACGGTCAAGCTCCTCCTTCACTACACGTTGTACCTTGTCAAGTACCTTTTTACCAAGCGGCAGAAAATTGTAAAGTCCGCTCCCTCCGACAGATTGGATAAATCCACCTCTGATGAGATAGATATGACTCGCCAGCGTTGCATCATTTGGCGTCTCTTTGGTTGTCGGTATCAGTAGTTGTGTAAATCTCACGATTCGTATCCTTTTATATGATGATCATCTTTATAAAGCACCAGATTGCAGCTGTCAATCTCTATATCAAACATTTTTTTGACCGCTTCAATGGTGTTGGCATTTGTTTTGTCCGCAGAGGAGTGTCTGAGATTCTGGGTAGGATCATGCAGAAAACGGTTGAACATCTGTTCTGCCATTTTTCGCATATTGGATTCATACTCCGCGGGGACAAACCCTTTTTTTATCGCACGCTCCAGTTCTCTCTCTATCGCTGTAGATACCTGTGACCTCATCTCCTTGATCACCGGTTCGATCGAAAGCGCTCTCAGCCAGGTATAGAACTCCTCTTTATAGCGATCGACAATAGCAGCAGCCTCCAGAGCTTTTTCCTCTCTCATCGAGTGGTTACTCCTTGAGATCTCGCGCAGGTCGTCGATACGGAACAATTTGAGCTTATCCAGATCCATATCTTCGATGTCACGGGGGATCGCCATATCAAACCAGATTCTTGGGATCGTTCTGTTTTCGATCAGCTTATTGGTGATGACAGGTTCAGGCGAGGAGGTTGCCGAAAAAAGCAGTTTATAACGGTTGATATACTTTGGAAGCTTATCCATGGTATCGGCTTTCACGTTCTCCCCCAATGAGTTGGCTACCTTCTGTACCTTTTCCAGGTCGCGTCCGATGAAGACAACATCGCACCCTACCCTGAGGAGATGTTTCGCAGCAAGTATTCCCATCTCACCGGCACCCACGACCACTCCGGTCATCCCCTGGATATGCTCACCCAGAAGTTTGTGTGCCTGGGCTACTGCCACTGAAGCGATGGAGATAGGGTTTTGGGAGATATTGGTCGCATTGCGCACTTCAGCGGCACATTTCAGCGCATAGGAGATGACACGGTTGAGCTTTTCACCTGCCGTACCATGTTCCAGTGAGAGTCTGAATGCCTCTTTCACCTGACCGGTGATCTGTGACTCGCCGATCACTAATGAATCAAGCGAAGAGACCACACTGAAGATATGACTGATCGCCTCCTCATCATCATGGGTTTTTGCCACATTTTTGATATCATAAAAGTTCTGGCCGCTTTTTTGGCTCATCAGCCCCAATACGGTATGATAGCTTGAAAAGTTATCGCTGCTCGCCATGATGATCTCTACACGGTTGCAGGTAGAGATGATAAACGCTTCGCTGATATAGTCAAATGAAACCAGCTGGTCAAGCATCTGCTTTGTCTCTTCTTCGTTCGCAAATGCCAACTTTTCCCTGAAAGCCTGATCACAGTTTTTGTGTGAAAAACTCACCACCTGATAGTACATTAAAACTCTCTTTCGATCATCTCTTGGGCAATACCTGCCAATGAGTCTTCACCTTGAGCACTCATCAACGCGATCGCCTCTTCGATCAAGGTTTTTGCCTCCAGATAAGACTTTTCAATGATTTGATGCTCTTTCATTTTTGTCTGTATCCAGAGCGCCTCTTCGGGTTTCAGCACTCTGGCATGCAGACCTTGAAGCTCCGCTCTCTCCGCGCTGTCAAGCGCTTCATAGAGAGAGATATAGGGAAGTGTCGTCTTCCCTTCTGCAAAGTCATGCAGTGCCGGCTTGCCGAGCGTCTGGGCATCCTGTGTGATATCCAGGATATCATCGATCATCTGAAACGCCATACCCAGATTGCGCCCGTAGGTCAGATAAGCCTCTTTTGGCTTGCCTGCAAGTACCGCAGCAGCACCCGCACTCGCTTCGATCAGTGATGCGGTTTTCTGATAGATCATCTTAAGATATCTTTCTCTGTCCACATTAAACGTTTTGGAGAGTGAAACATCCCCCAGCTCGCCGAGGCTCAACTGCACAACGGCATTGGAAACGATCTTGGCGATTTCCGTGCTGATATTGTTTAACTCTAAAAAACCTTTGGAGTAAAGGATATCCCCCAGCATGATCGCTGTTTTATTGCCGTAGAGTGCATTGAGAGAGGGTTTGCTGCGGCGGGTATAGGCATCATCGATCACATCGTCATGCAGCAGGCTGGCTGCATGGATCATCTCCACCACTGCTGCGGTTTTCACCGCGGCCAGATTACTGCCGGCGATCTTCAAAATGAGCTTTGCCCTCAGCCTTTTCCCTGCCGGAAGCTTTGCATAGAGTACGCTTACTTCCTTGTCTCCCAGTTCAGCAATGAACTGCTCTATCTTTCTCTCTACTGCACTTAACACTGATCTCTATCCTTATTCACACTGGGTAACGATATTACCCACGAGCTCGATGAAGATACTGTTCACACCATTGTCGATATCCGTATCAATCACGGTTTGCTTGATCATCCTCTCATACTCATCTTCCAGCCCTTTTTCTTCCAGCATTTTTTCAGCAACCGCCAGACGTCTGAACATCTTTTCTACTTCCATTTCAACAATGTTCTGGTTTGCTGTTCTTGCAATAGAAAAATAGTTGGATTTCGGTGTTCCCACAAATGCGTCATCATCATCAAAAATATTCATATATCATTCCTTATCGTTTCTCTATAGTACTCTTCCGGTTCTCTTAAAAAAAGATATTATAACCAAAATCTTTTAACTGTCTCTTTTCACTTTATAAATCACCGCATAGACCAGCGGTACATAGTAAAGGTTCAATACCGTTGCCCATGCGATACCAAAGCCGAGCGAGATCGCCATAGGCTGCAGGATCAATGCCTGTCCGCTGGCAAAAAAGATCATCGTAAAGAGCCCCAGTACCGTAGTGACGGAGGTAAGCAGGATCGGTCTGAGCCTCTGCCCTGCCTTCTCCATCAGCTTGGCATCATTGTTGCTTCCCCTGATAAAGCTCAGCATAATAAGACCATCGTTGACCACCACACCTGCAAGCCCGATCAGCCCCATCACACCAGGCATCGTCAGGTTGATCCCCATCACATAGGTGCCTATCAGCGCCCCGACAATAGAGAGCGGTATCGTTGAGACGATAATAAGCGGCAGAACCAGAGAATTGAACATCCACACCAGTGAGATAAAGATAAGAAATACCGCAATAATTGCAGCCTGTGTCATCTCCTTTTTCATCTGCGCGTTCTCTTTCTCTTCGCCCTTGACAATCACCTTTAATCCCTCATTCTCAAACGCACCAAGAAGAGGCCTGATCTTCTCCATCACTTCTGTTGCCAGCACCTTGCTGCTGTCCACCCTGGCCGTCACACTGCTGACTCGTTGTCCATCCTCTTTAAATATCTTTACAAAGCTTCTCTTGTAGGTAAAATCGCACACCTCATCCAGCCTGACCACACTCTGGCCGTCAGGTGTCGTCAGGGTGACCGAAGCGATTTGCAGGCGCCTATCCTTGTCGGGGTCCTCGATACGCACACGCACCAACCCGCTCTCATCAAACATCTTTCCGTACTCGCCCTTGAGGAAAAGCCCTTTCAGCTCCGAAGTGACATAGGCTTCGGTGATCCCCAGCATCTGTCCATACTCATTGACCCGGAGCTTGAGCTCTTTTACACCCTCTTTGGCATTGTCTGCGATATCAAATACCCCTTCGATCCCAGAAAGTTCGCTTTTGAGCCTTTCCAATGCCTGAAGCTTTTTCTTTTCATCCGCACTGCTCAACCCTATCTCGATATCATGCCCGACGATCCCGGTCTGGGGGACAAAAAGATTGATCTGGCTGAAAAGCGCTTCACCATTAGGCGATTTCAGTTCCCTAAGCCCCTCCAACACATCGTTTTGTGTTGCCAAAGCGATCTCCTGAGCCTTTCTTGGCCTGATCATATCGCTGCCGTCATACTCCAGTGAAAAGATCGGGTTAAGGTAGGTATCGAAGAAGTTTTCCGGTGCTTTCTCATGCAGGTTGATAAAGATATGGAAGAGATTCTCCCCTGTCTCAAAGGTCTGATCTGAATTGATAAAAAGACCGACCACAGAGGTGATGGAGGAGACCTCTCCTTTACCGTAATAGCGCATCAACTCTTCTTCGATCTGCGTAACAACCTCTTCGGTATCTTCAAGGTTATAGTTGACATCAACTTTACCGTTCAGATAGATCTGTGTGGAGTCAAATTCGGGAAAAAGCTGAAATTTGGTAATACTCATCATCCCTACAGTAGAGAGGAGTATCCCTCCTACCAAGAGCGCCAAGGAGCGTTTCTTTCTTACCATCAGCCTGCCCAATATCCGCTCGTAGATACGGTCCATGCGTACCCAGAAATCGTTCTTGGTGTGTTCTCTGTCCGCATCGCTTCTGGTGAAGAGTTCTTTGGAGTGAAGCGGAAGAAAATAGAAGGCTTCAAAAAGCGAACTGATCAGCAAAATAGAGATCATCACAGGCAATACTTTCATGAACATCCCCATCTGCCCGCTGAGTATCAGCAGCGGAAGGAAGGCAAAAACCGTTGTCAGCGTAGCGGTCAGCACTGCAGGAAACATCTCCACTGATCCGTCTATTGCTGCCTGCCTTGGAGATTTGCCCATCTCCATATGCCGGTAGATATTTTCTGCCACGACGATCGCCTCATCCACCAGCATACCCAGTGCGATCAGCGCTCCAAGCAGTGTCAGCATATTGAGACTGTAGCCGATCTGGTCAGCCCCAATAAGCGTGATCATAAAACTGGCCGGGATACCGATCGCTACCACCGTAGCGATCTTGTAGTTGACACTCAAAAAGAGCGCCAGAAAGACAAGGATCAGTCCAAAGAGGATATTCGAAGAGACAAGGTTAAGACGGTTCTTGATCCAGATCGAAGTATCCGTATAGGCCTCCAGGGTCACCCCTTCATACTCTTTTTGCAGCCCGGCAAGCATCGCTTTGATCTCCCTGCTCAAAGCGATGGCATTTCCCTCTTTTGTTTTGTTGATATTGAGCGAAATATTGCGGACACCATTGAAATGCGATATCTCGCTGCTGTCGCTCAGCCCGAAGCTCACCTGGGCGATCTCCCCCAGACACACACGCTTGCCTCCTACAGTAATCAGCGTCTCTTCCAGCGCTTTGGCACTTTTTTCCCCGTTGATCGTTGAGATATAGAGGTGATTTCCTTTCTGTTCCATCGTCCCTATAGGGAAAATGGAACTGAGACTGCCGATCGCACGGAAAACCGACTCTTTGGGCAAACCGTAAGCGATCAGTTTTTTCTCATCGATATGGATAAGCACCTCATCATCCGCATCCCCGCGTATCGTAATGCTGCCCAGGTCCTTGTAGGCACTCAGCTTGCTTTTGATATCATCGGCGATCGTTAAAAGTGCTTTGGTGGGAAGATCGCCGGAGATCGCCACAAGAAGCAACGGGAACTCCTGTATAGCGATCTTGGCGATAGGCTCATCCATATCGGCAGGAAGGTCCCGCCTCATATTGGCGATCACGTCTTTGACATCACTGAGCACCAGCTGGTTGTCACTGCCTGTTTTGATATCGGCTTTGATAAAAAAAAGCCCGTTCTGGATGATGGTTTCAATATTGTCGATCTCGGAGATGCTCCCCAGTTCATCTTCGATATTTTTAACCGCCATTTTATCAAGCACATCTGCACTGGCTCCCGGATAGCCCCCGGTGATACTGACCTGGTCAAGCTCTGCAGGAGGGAATATCTCTTTGGGGATATTCTGATAAGAGAAGATAGACAAAAGGAGCAGAAACAGCAGAAAAATGTGATTGATGATCGGTCTGTCAATCGCAAATGTGACAAAGGAACGGATCACGCTATTCACCCTCTTTGATCACAAAGATCGTATCTGTCACCCTGTTTTTAAACTTCAGTGCCTCTACTTTCTGTTCCAGCAGCTGCTTCTCCACTTCCAGTACGGAGACATGCTGCTGCAAGCGGTTCACCTCCCTGCTCTCATAATAGATCTGATTGCTCAGATAGATCTTGATCAGACTGAGTATCAGTACGATTGCCATGGAGATCATAATGATCATAAACATTTTAAAGGTGATACCGTTGGGTTCTTTGCTCTTTCGTTTGACTGCCATCAACTACTCTTTGTAAATTTGAAACTTCTCAGTTTTGCAGACCGGCTTCGGGGATTGATCTTCAACTCTTCTTTCTTTGCTGTGATCGGTTTGCGCTTGATCGGTCTGCCGAGTGCATGGTCATTGCCGCAGGTGCATCGCATCGCCTGCGGATCGCAGATACAGGAGGTACTCCACTGTTTAAACCGGTTCTTCACCAGCCTGTCCTCAAGCGAGTGGAAAGTGATCAGAGAAACGATCTCATCCTTATAGTGCTTTGCCTCCAATGCATCCAACAACCCTTCGATCTCCCCAAGTTCGTTATTGACCTCGATACGTATCGCCTGGAACATCAATGTCGCTGGATGAATCTTGCCGTGACTTCCCAGAACATCCACCGCGATCCGGGCAAGTTCTTTTGCCGAATTGATCGCTGCCCGGCTCCGCGCCTCTACGATTGCAGCTGCCAGTTTCTGATAGGGCTTGATCTCACCATAGGTATCAAAGATGTACTCCAGTTTCTCTTTGGGATACGCATTGACCACCTCGTAGGCACTGAGCGGTGAGGAGGCATCCATACGCATATCAAGCTTCTCCGAGTTGAAACTGAATCCCCGCTCCATCTTGTCAAGCTGCAGGGAAGAGACACCGAAATCCGCCAGGACTCCCATGATGGGGCTTTCCGTCAGTACAGGAAACACTGTCGCAAAGGTTCCTTTATAAAGGGTGCTTCTTTCACCGAACGGCTCCAGCCTTTTTTGGGAAAATGCCAATGCCTCTTCATCCCTGTCAATGCCGATATGCCTGATATGTGCATAGCGTTTGAGCATCTCGGAGCTATGCCCGGCATACCCCAGGGTACAGTCGACGAAATACCCCTCCTTGATCTCTTTGAAGCTTTCCAAGACCTCTTCAAGCAAAACGGGAATATGGGGAGTCTGCACACGTTTCCTTTCTCAATAAAAGCATCGTGAAACAATGCAAACCAGCACGCTTCACGCTTCACTCTTCATTATTCACTAATTTTTAGTGCTATAATAACAAAATATTCCTAACAAAGGTTGCTAGCGATGGATAAACACTTTATTGAAGAGATCAAACACGTTTCACTCTCCATGTTCAACAAAAATTTCTTCAGTGTTTACCACGGCTCGATATCCGCACGTATTTCAATCAACCAGTTTATTATCAACCGCAAAGATACGATCCTGGATGAGATCACAGAAAATTGTATGGTCAAACTTGACTACAATCAAAGAGACTACAGATGGTCTGAAGCAAGTCAGGATGTATATATCCACGAACATATCTACGAAATGATCCCCAATGCCAAATACGTCTCTTTTACCATGCCTCCTTATGCAACGGCCTACTCCCTGAAACACGGCAAGGTTTCCCCCCAGGACTACCATGGCAAAAAAGTTCTGGGAGATATCACGATTTATGACCCTAAAAATATCGATGACTGGATGGAGAGGGCTCAGTATGAGATCCCGAAGTTTTTTCAGCATCATGAGAGCCACCTGATACTGATCAAAGGGTTTGGGGTGATCTCTTACGACAGAGATATCATAGAGATGGCAAAAAAAGTCGCCGTACTGGAAAACTCCTGTAAACTTTTGGTACTCAGTACAAATCTGTAAAGTATCCCCTGATTGGTCCATAAAAGTTGATGGACTCTACTGGGGCAGAATCTCTGGCGATCATTTTTCTTTGCTCTTTGTTCATATCACAGAAAGTCTCCCATAAATGTAAACTTACTTCTGCTATACTCTAACTCATCTTGACAAACTGTAAAGCGGATAAGAAAATGAATCAAACCCAAAAAAGACTAAGTATCATCAAACTGGCTATATCTATCACGGATATTGAAACGATTCAGCTGCAAATCTCGAAACTGAGACTGCTCAGAGCAGACCCTCGTATCCAGAGAATCATCGATGCTCTGGAGTCTGAAAGTTATGCTCAGTCTCAGATCTTGATACAGGAGTATATTGACAATCCGATACAGGAAGTGCATCAGCGCGTCCCGGAAGAAAACAAAAAACGCTCCTACACAGAGAGAGAGCTGGACCTTATCGACCAATTTGATCTTTTTGTCACCAATAACAATGAGGACAAAGAGCATCAGATCATAGATATTGACCAATACCTGCAAAGTGCTGCCGCCGCCTCCAAAAAACCATCAGAACCTGATCTTGACAAACTGCTTGAGATGGACGAAGAACCCCGAAAAAGGGAGAGGCATATCCTCCCGCAGGAAGATCCTCACTTTTTTCGGGAAGATACACAATCAGAGAGTACCACACAGAAAACCGACGAGAGCAGCGAATATCCGTACAAAGAGGAAAAGAGATGGGCGACACCGGCTGGAACAGCCGAAGAAGAGCCTGTAGAAGTGACCGCTGCATCAGAGGAACAAAAACCGGAGACAGAGGCAGAAACAGGTACTGTTTCCCAAAAAGCTGCAAAAAGTTCCGAAGTTCAAGCGTTCTCAGAGAAAACGGCCGGCACTCAGAAGAGTGATACCAACTATCGGCCTATTTTCTCGATCGAACAGCAGTTCCATGATGCCTCCCAAAAATATCCCTTGCTCGTAAAAAGTACAGAACCCTATGACTCGGTAAAACGATGGTTAGCCCAAATCAGTGATGAACACGGCTACACAAAAAGCGATGTGGAAAACGTTGTGCACAAGGCTCTGAAGCTGGCTCAGGAGGATTCTCCTGCTCAAAACGCCGAAGCAGCAGAGCTAATACTCCTTTGCGGCCTGACAGAAGATGAGTTCGGGCAACTGATCCTGGCCAGAGAACTTTTCAAGGGAAAGTTTTTTGAAAAAAACACCTCCGAAGCCTATAAGCGGATCGAACAGCTTGCTGCCAAAGAGTACCCCGAAGCGATCTGTGATCTTGCACAGTTTTACGAGTATGGTATTGAAGCCAAAAAAAATATAAAAAGGGCCAAAGCATTGTATGAAAAAGCGATGCATTTTGGGATAAAACGGGCGCTAAGACATTTTGAACGGCTCAACAACAAGGGCGGCCTGCTCTCTTTCTAGCCCCTCTTTTGGGCTTGTAGGATCCCCTTCCAGGCGACATCGACCATTTTATCTATCTCTTCATACGTGATCGTATAGGGCGGCATAAAGTAGACGACATGCCCCAGAGGCCTGAGCAGCACGCCTTGACTCAACGCATACCTGTAGACACTGATACCGACACGCTCTTCACTGCTGTACCCTTGCAGCTCGATAGCGGTGATCATCCCCTGTTGCCTGACCTCCTTCACGTTGGAAAGTCCGGCTATCTTTTCCACCTTTTTCAGTATATATCGACTTTTCTCCGCATTATCACCGATAACATCATCCTTCTCAAAAAGTTCCAAAGTCGCGAGTGCAGCCGAACAGGCAAGCGGATTCCCCGTATAGGAGTGGGAGTGCAGAAAGGCTTTGTATTCACTATAGTCGCAATAAAAAGCACTGTAAATTTCATCGGTTGTCATCACCACAGAAAGCGGCAGATATCCTCCGGTAAGCCCCTTGGAGAGCGTCATAAAGTCGGGAGAGATATGCGCATGTTCACAGGCAAACATTTTCCCTGTCCTTCCAAATCCTGTCATGATCTCGTCAGCGATCAGGTGCACACCGTATTGCAGTGTGAGTTGCCTTGCACCGGCAAGATAAGCGGGATGATACATATGCATATTCCCTGCTCCCTGCACAAGCGGCTCCAGGATCAGCGCAGCGATCTCATCGGCGTATTCCTGCAGTACACTCTCAAGTATACCAAGGGCATCCTCCGCAGCTTCCCGGCTTTGATCCACAGGTACAGGAACCTGTCTGTTGGCAATCAGCAACGGTTCATAGGTCTCCTTATAGAGTGCGACATCCCCTACACTTAACGCACCGATGGTCTCTCCGTGATAGGAGTTTGTCAACGAGAGAAAAACCGGTTTTTTCTTTCCCTTGTTCAGATGAAAATGATAGCTCATCTTGAGTGCTGCTTCCACAGCACTTGAACCGTTGTCCACATAAAAAACTTTTGAGAGCCCTTCGGGAGTGATATCTACCAGTTTATGTGCCAGCTCGATAGCAGGCTCATGGGTAAATCCGGCCAGAAGTACATGCTCCAGTGTTTCAAGCTGTGCTTTGATCTTTTCATTGATAGAGGGATTGGCATGACCGAACAGGTTGACCCACCAGGAACTTACTGCATCGATATAGCTGTTACCCTCAAAATCATAAAGATAAACTCCTTTGCCGGACTTGATAGGAATCAAAGGTAACGTCTCATGATCTTTCATCTGTGTACATGGGTGCCATATGACTTCCAGATCCCTGCGCATCATTTCGTTGTTTTTAGATAGCATCTTTATAGTTCACGCTGCCCTTTTAATTTATATTGGATAGAATATTGTACAAATTTTTCAATTGAAGGCAGATAAAGTATGATTAGTTGGATGCAGAGGCACAATAAATATCTTGTATGGACGATCTGGGTAGCCACCATCGCGTTCATCGGTGCAGGTTTTGTAGGATGGGGAAGCTATAGTTTCGGATCGAAGGCAGGCAATATCGCCAAGGTAGGAGAGATCGAAATTCCGCAAAGTAAACTCAATATGCTCTACAGTGATATCTATAACGATTACAACCAGAGAATGCAAGGACAGCTGGATGAGGCAAAAGCAAAAGAGCTTGGACTGGTACAGCAAGCTTTTGGGATCATCGCAACACAGACAAAAGTGCTCAACTTTGCCAAAGAGAACGGGATCATAGTTTCGGATGCAGAAGTAGCAGAGGCACTTCAGAACATCAGACTATTTCAAGAAAACGGACACTTCAGCAAAGAGATCTATGATCGCTATCTGAAAAGTCGAAGAATGACGGCGAAAACTTTTGAAACGACTCTGAGAGAAGAACTTACACTGGCAAAAACACTCGACCTTCTTACTGCCGATGCACTGCCGTTTGAAGAAAAGGTAGTCTCATCCGCGATCAATGTCGCTGACAAAATCGCATACAAAGTGCTTACGCTTGATGAGATCGAAGCGGAGATCAAACATGACGAACTTCAGGCCTACTGGGAGGAACAAAAAGAGCGTTTTATGACACCAAAAGAGTATACGCTATCCATCCTCTGGACCGAAAATGCTGACATTGAATTTACGGAAGAGGAACTGCAGAAACACTTTACAGAGAACAGTTTCAACTATACTGATCAGGAAGGCAGACAGCTCACACTGGAAGAAGCAAGAGAAAGTGCCATCAATGATCTAAAACTGAAAAAGAGCAAAAAAGAGGCCCAAAAGGCATACATAGCATTCAAGAAAGGAGAAGTGTCAAGCAGCGAGAAGTTGACGCTTCCTGTCAATGACACAAAACTCTCAACAGAGATATGGGAAGAGATCACACAAAAAAGTACGGGAGATATCCTGAAACCCAAAGTCGCTTCAGGTCGTTACGCAACCGTCAAGATCGAAGAAGTGATCGAACCAAGGGTTAAAAACTTTGAGGAAGCAGAAGCAGAAGCAAGAGCGATGTATCAGGTAAAAATACAGCAAGAGGGTCTTCAGGCACTGGCAGAAAAAACCCTCCAGAACTTTGAAGATACCAATACAACAATCTCCGAGTTCCTGACACTGAATCAAAATGTAAACCTCGCCCCTTTAAATTATGAGGAAAGTTTACAATTTATCCAAAAACTCTTTACATCGAATGAAGAAAAAGGTATGATTAGTGTAGTGGATAAAGTTGTCATTTATAGCATACTCGAGCAGAAAGTGATGCCTGCTGACGCAAACCAGAGTGCATCGGTCAGCCAGACAGTGAACCAGCTGAAAAAAGGTATCTTTGAAAATAATTTCCTTCAGATGCTTGACAAAAAATATCCAGTGGAAGTTTATGTACAAGGACTCACAAATTGAACAAGACAATTTTAGCTATCGATATCGGTTCCATTAATATATGTGCGATCATAGCTGAAATCAAAGATGGAAGAGTCCAGATACAAGGTCATGGCATCACAAGATCCCAAGGGGTAAAGAAAGGTGCCATCACCAATATCGAACTCGCATCAAAGTCTATCAAAAAAGCGCTCAGCGATGCAAAACGTATCGCAGGGAGCAATATTTCTTCAGCTATCGTTTCTATCTCAAATGCTTATGCAAAAAGCCTGAATTCCACCGGTGTTGTCAATATACCCCATAAAGATATCTCGATCAAAGAGCTTGATCGCGTGATGAAGACGGCGCTTTACAATGCGAATATCCCCAATGAGTTTGATATCGTACATGTGCTTCCCTACAATTTTAAAGTAGACGATCAGGACTTTATCGAAGACCCCTATGGGATGAATGCAAGCAGGCTCGAAGTGGATGTCAATATCATCATGACCCAAAAATCCAATCTAGCCAATCTTACAAAAGCCGTACGTTCTGCGGGTGTAGAGATCGATGGAATAGTACTCAGTGGTTATGCCTCTGCGATCGCTACGATGGATGAGGATGACAAGGAGTTAGGTGTAGCAGTGATAGACCTTGGAGGCCAGACCAGCAATCTTGTGATTCATACCGGCAACTCTATCCGATACAATGATTTTCTGGGTGTCGGATCAAATCATATTACCAACGATCTTTCTATGGCACTGCATACTCCTCTGCAGATTGCTGAAAATGTCAAGATACGTCACGGCAATCTGAGCGAAACCAGTAATGAGATCATCGAACTCCCAATCATTGGTGATGAAGAGAGCCGCAATGGTGTTTCTCTTGAAATCGTGCATTCTGTCATTTTTGCCAGAGTAGAAGAGACTTTGATGCTTTTGGCAAAATCGCTTGACAAAAGTGCACTTAGGGAGCAGATCGGTGCAGGTATCATACTTACAGGGGGCATGACAAAACTCAAGGGAATGAGAGAGTTGGCCCAATCCGTCTTCCCGACGATGCCTGTGCGCATAGGATACCCGAATGAAGAGAAGATCGATGGACTTTTTGACGAGTTGAAAAGCCCTGAGTTCTCTACGGCTGTTGGATTGGTACTTTACAGTGCAGGTCAACATACCGAATATGAGATCAACTTCAGACAGGAGTTGCTACACTCAAAGACAGTCAAAAAAGATGATCTTGGTGATATCAGGATTAGACAAAAAGAGGAAACCAGGGAAGAGCGTAATACATTTCCGGTTGAATCAGAACCAAAACTGGAAGCAAAACAGGAGAAGAATATTATCTTTGATGATCTGCCGGATATCGGAAAAGGTGATAATCATCCAATAAAGAAGTTTGTTAACTGGGCAAAACAGCTTTTTTAGCAAAATATTAACATCACATAAAGGAGGAAAAAATGGAAGATTTTGAGATAGAGATCACAGAAGCGAAATCGAGTACAAATGGTGCCAAAATTAAAGCTATCGGTGTCGGTGGCGGCGGCGGAAACATGATCAACCACATGATCAACGAAGGGATACACAGTATTGATCTCATCGTAGCCAATACCGATCAGCAGGCATTGGAAAGTTCGGTTGCTCCTTATAAAATGCAACTTGGAATCAATGCGACCAGAGGATTGGGTGCGGGAATGGTACCTGAGAAAGGAAGAGAAGCGGCACTGGAGAGTTTCGAAGATATCAAATCGATGCTTTCGGGAGCTGATATCGTATTTATCTCGGCCGGTCTCGGCGGAGGGACAGGTACCGGTGCGGCACCTATCATTGCCCAGGCGGCAAAAGAGGTAGGTGCATTGACCGTCTCTGTGGTCACCAGCCCTTTCAAGTTTGAAGGACGCAAGAGAGCACAACTTGCAAAAGATGGACTTGAAGAGCTGAAAAGAGAAAGTGACTCTATCATTGTCGTTCCAAATGAAAAACTCCTTTCCATTGTAGAGAAGAACCTTGGGATCAAAGAGAGCTTCAGAATGGTTGACGATATTCTTGCACAGGCAGTAGGAGGTATCTCAAAAGTGATCCTTTCTCACGGTGAGAATGATATCAACCTCGACTTTGCCGATGTCAAAACAGTCATGAGCCACAGAGGCCTTGCGCTGATGGGTGCAGGATACGCGTCAGGTAAAAATGCAGCGTATGACGCAGCAAAAGCAGCGATCGAGTCTCCTCTTCTTGACAATATCTCGATTGACGGTGCAATGGGTGTACTTGTCCACTTCGATATCCATCCGAGTTATCCGATTATGGAGATCGGAGAAGCGATGAGCATCATAGAAGAGAGTGCGGATGAAGATGCTTCAGTGATCTTTGGAACAACAACCAATTCAAATATGGCGCCGGATGAAGTAAGAATCACTATTGTCGCTACAGGCTTTGAGGATCATAGTGTTATGGTGGAGCCTTCAGTAAAAAAGCAGGGAACTCTGCTCGGCGGTACAACAACAAGCAATATTAACAATCTAAGATCAAAAATGGTCGTAGGCGGATATAATGACAACGAAGATATCCTTGATGTACCTACCTTCCTAAGAAAACAGATGGATTGATCTTCCACTTTCCTTCTTTAAGATAAAGAGAGTCTCTTCCCTCTCTTTATTTCTTTTATTTACCCTATTATTTACACTTTTTTGTTATGATTCCTTCACATTAAATTAGAGGAATGGAAACCATGAAATACCTTAAACAATTCTCAACTGTAGCCTCTGCCACGGGACTGGGATTGTTGCTCTCTACAGGCCTTACCGGATGTGTCGGCGGAGGGGATCAACAGACACAGGAACAACAGCAGGCAAAAGGTGCCTTTGTTATCATAGAAGAGACCGAACCGGGAAAATACAAGATCAAAGATGAGTTCCCGGCCGAGGAGACACGTATCGTACTCAAGCAGCTTGACGGTACAGAAAAAGTGATGACAAAAGAGGAGATGAATGCACTCCTCATAGATGAAGAGGCAAAGATCGATAACGGTACATCCAACCTTACCCAGCCGCAGATGTCTGCACAAGGGGGTATGGGACTGGGCGAAGCGATCCTGGCAAGTGCAGCAGGAGCCATCATCGGGTCATGGATCGGAAGCAAGCTTTTTGGCAACCAGAACTTCCAGAACAACCGTAAAGCAGGCTACAAAAGCCCTTCAACCTTTTCCAGAAGCCAAAGCAGCTTCAATAAACCTGCTTCGACAACGTCAAGCTCGAAGAAGAGCGGCTTTTTCGGAAACTCCAAAAGCAGCTCAAGCAGCAGCAGCTTTGGAGGATAATGATGAAGCTACAGAAAACCGCTCCACTTGATACTGTTTACCTTGAATCTCTCGGCTTTGTATGGCATACAGACAGCGACGAGAGCAGCTACATCTCGGATGAACTGGTTGTGATCAGCGAAGCGGAAGCAGAGGCGTACTACGAAGCAGGAAATACGCTTTATGAGATGTTCGTCGAAGCAGCCCAACACGTCATCGACAACAACCTCTTCCATGAGATCGGGATACCTTTTAACCTGATTGAGATCATCAAAGAATCCTGGGAGAACGACGTACATTGGCACCTCTACGGTCGCTTTGATCTTGCTGGTGGGATTGACGGGAAACCGATCAAACTTCTTGAGTTCAATGCAGATACCCCTACCGCACTTTTTGAGACTGCGATTATCCAGTGGGCGATCCTCAAAAAAAATGGACTGGAAGAGAACAGCCAATTCAATGGCCTCTATGAAGCACTCATAGAGAACTTTCAGAGGCTGGTCACACTTGAAGAGAGCGTAGAGGCCTTTGAAGAGAACTATGATGGATGGAAATTTCTCTTCACCTCTATCAGAGGCAATGCAGAGGAGGAGAATACCGTCAGACTTCTTCAGCATATTGCTTCGGAAGCAGGATATGTGACCGAGTTTGCCTATATCGATGAGATAGAGTTCAGTGGAGAGGAAGGGATCTTTTTTGAGGGAGAGAACTACGAACTGTGGTTCAAACTGATCCCCTGGGAAGATATCGCGCTGGAAGAGTCTGACCTGGCAATGCTCCTTACCGATATCATCAAAAACCAAAAAGCGATCATCTTCAACCCCGCCTATACCCTGCTCTTCCAAAGCAAGGGGATTTTAAAGATCCTTTGGGACCTCTACCCCAATCACCCCCTGCTTCTTGAGAGCAGTTTTGAACCACTAGAGGGGCAAAAACAGGTGAGTAAACCTGTTTTTGGGAGAGAAGGTGGCAGTGTTGTCATCATCGATGAGAAGGGGATGGAGCTGGAGAAGATCTCCAGCGAATATGAAAACCACAAAATGCTCTACCAGGCCTATACAGAACTCCCTGTAGATTCACAGGGTCTCAGTTATCAGGCAGGGGTCTTCTATGCCTACGAAGCCTGCGGACTGGGGTTCAGAAAAGGCGGAAAGATACTTGACAATATGGCGAAATTTGTCGGTCATATCGTCCGCTGACCGTTTGGAAACGGTCAGTTCCCCCCTCACTTTCATTGGATACTTTTTTTCCCTTTTATTATCGTTCAAAACCTTTACAAAACCCACGTATCGTGTTATGATTTAAAAAAGGGGAAAAGCATTTCCTTTTAAAAAAGTACCAAAGGGATAAAAAATGAAAAAAAGCCTATCGATCCTTCTCTTTACAGCACCTATGCTGTTGACTATGCCCCTGGCGGCGGATAATGTAACAGACCCTATCCAGACTGCATTGAAAGCCTATGAAGACAAGGAGTACAAGCTGGCTATAGAAGAGTTGAAGTATGCTACCGCTGCACTCCAGAAACTGGATGCGGAAGAAAACAGGAAGCTTCTCCCTGATCCTTTGGACGGATGGGAAAAGAAGGTAGGCGATGAGAGCGGGCAAGCTGCTATGAATATGTTCGGCGGGGGTTCGATGACCACTGCAGAGTATACGCGCGGAGATGAGCATATAGAGGTACAGATCATTGCCAATTCACCTATGATCGCAACGGTTGCGATGATGATCAACAACCCTATGTTTTCAGGTGCAGAGGGTGGCGAACCCTACCGCTATCAAAAATTGAAAGGGATCAAACAAAAAAATGGGGATACCACAGAGATCACCCTGCTCATGGCCGGTCAGATCATGATCAAACTCACGGGAAAAAATTTAAAAGAGGAACGTCTGCTTGAACAATACCTGGATAAAATGGAGTTGCAAAAGATCCAAAGCAAGTTATTGCAGTAAAACGTGCCGTGTATAAATGCACTTTAAAAGATGAGATCTTCCGGCGCTTTTTTGGGACACGGGACTGAGACGATTTCAGGTGTATGGCTATCGAGCTTTGCCGCAGTGAGTCGGCCATTCCATACGCATCCCGTATCGAGGGCAAGGACATGCTCATCTTGATAATAGCCTAGCGCTGACCAGTGGCCAAACACGATCTTCAGATCTACGGATTTCCTGTCAACCACATGAAACCATGGCTTCATCCCCTTCTTTTCAAGTTTTTTGTCTGTTGGCGGGCCTTTTTGGTCGAAGTCGAGCCTATGGTCCCTGTAACAAAAACGCATCTGTGTAAAGGTGCTCAGGATATACCGTTCGATATCATCGATACTCGCATTTCGGTCAAAACGGTCATAGGTATGGTGAAACATCTTCTCCAGCCATATCCTCACTTCCGGCACATCAGCTTGCAACCGCTCTTCGATCTGCTTGGCATATCGTATCGCCATCCCCAGATCAAACTCCGGAGATATCCCTGCATGCGCCATACAGTAACCCAGCTGATAGTCAATATGCAAAAAGCGCTGATGGCGCAACCAGTGGATATAGGTTTCAACGTGCGGAGATTCTAGAATAGGATCGATAAAGCGGTTGCTCTTTCTTACTCCATAGTAGGCTGCGATCAGTGAAATATCATGATTGCCCAGTACTACTTCAACGCTATCACGGATACTATAGATATATTCAAGCGTCGCCAGAGAATCTTCGCCCCTGTTGACCAGATCACCTACCAGCCATAGCTTGTCACCGGCAGGGTCAAACCCGATATCATCAAGCAATCTTCGAAAAGCACTATAACACCCCTGCAGATCACCTATCGCCCATACCGCCACCTAGACTCCCTTCTCACAACCCAATTTGTCACGATACGCTACTACTTTTTCCTCGAAATTCATCGCTGCATGCGCCGGTGAAGGCGAAGGGAGGTAACAGGTCTCTACTGATAAATGAGAAAAATATTTCTTGAAAAGTGCCTCAGCCTTTTTCCCCGTAAAACAGACCTTTCTGATCTTCGGGTACTTTTCCAGCAGTGCTTCTATATCATTGGGCTTTTCCTCTTCCAGACAGCTGTCCGATGAGTTATCCCTTTGGCAGGAAGCGATCATATCCCAAAGGCCGACTTTCGCCTCCTTCAGCAGCCATATCTTCTGGTCACGGTTATTGATGGGATAGCCGGTCAATACTTCCATGATCTTCCAAAACTGGTTGCGTGGATGGCCATAATAGAAGTTATTCTCAAAGGATTGGATACTGGGGAATGACCCCAGTATCAAAATCTCCGTATCTTTAAAGACAATGGGATCAAAAGGATGTTCTAAATTCTCACTGCTCACTGCTGCTCGCTCCCTACTACTTACTACTTACTATCTATTTACATGCCTTTTGCATATTGCGGATCATCAATACCAGTAAAGCCAAAGAGAATACTTTGAAGTTGATCTCGCTGCCTTTGTGCATATTGACAAATGTCTGGCTCTGGGTTGCAGCCTCTCCCGCCTGCTGCATAGCAACGATATCCGGCAGATAGTAATGCGCGAACATCAAACCCGTAGCGATCACAAAGAAGGTTGCTGCCTGTGTGATCCAGTCTCTCTCGAATTTTTTGTATTTGTACCCTTCATAGAGAACGACTGCAACCACTACGAAGTTGACGAGATAGGAGAGACGCACAAAGTTCTCCGTCATGATCTGTCCCTCCTGGTAGTGGCTAAGCACCTCCGTACCCAGCCAGGAAGCGGTATTGAACGTCACCGGTGCAACCACGACACCTGCAAAAAGCCCTGCTCCAAGCATTACGCCAAGCAGTATCAAATATGCCATCGTTGCCATTCTAAAATATCTGTTCATTTTTTATCCTTTAAACTTGATCACAAATCCTCTGTCAAAGCCGGCAAGGTCTTGATAAAATTCGATAAATTCTATCTCAAAATCTTTAACAAAGGCTTCTATCGGTACTTTCTGGTCATACCCCATCTCACAAACAAGATACCGGATATTACGATTGGAGACATCGGTGATGATCTGTTTTAGAAGTTCATCGCCCGTCTTCCCCCCAAAGAGTGCTTCTTTGGGTTCATAGTCTACGACATTGGACTCCAGGATAAATCCCTCGGCAATGTAAGGCGGATTGGAGACCACAAGCTCCAATGCCTCAGGTACCTCATCGATCAGATTGGATTTTCTCAGCTCTATCTGATCTTCCAGCCCAAACTTCCGGATATTCCTTCCGGCTACCTGAAGCGGTGCATCGCAGATATCCGTAGCAATAATCCGAAGCTGCGGGAATTTTCTGGCCAGCACGATTGAAATCGCACCGCTTCCCACCCCTATCTCGGCAATACGGGTGATCCCCTCCTTTTCAATGATCTGTGCCACTTTATCAATGAGTATCTCCGTCTCAGGACGGGGGATCAGAACACCGGGCGCTACTTCTAGCTCGATATCATAGAAACTCGCACTCCCGGCGATATACTCATAGGGCTCATGCTTGGCCCGCCGCTCTACCAGCCTTTTGTAGCCTTCTGTATCCTCTATCACTTCATCACTATGGATATGAAGATAGAGCCGCTCCTGCTCCAAATGATAGGCCAACAGGAGTTCCGCTTCAAAAAGAGGCCTATCACATGCCTCCGTCAGCTCTTCTTGGGCCCATCTCAATGCCTGGGATATCGTCAAACAGCTTCCTTTCTCTTCTTTAAACTTTGGGATAATGATCCCGTTATTTACAGCTGTCATCGCCGATAAACGTAAAGATACCCTCTTTGGGAAGCTCACTCGCTTCACCTACGACAATGCCGGTAGCATCATATCCAAGCGCTTTGAGCCTCTCCAATACCGGCGGGTGGGTATAGTAAAAGAAGATCACCAAGGGATGCGACTTGGGGAAAGCCTTGTTCTCCGTGATCAGTTTGAGCAGTGCAGATACCAGGTTTTCCCTACCTCCCATCTGAGAGCCGAACTCATCTGCAGCATATTCGTTATGGCGGCTGACATAACTCATAAAGGGTGTAAAGAGAAAGCTTACCAAAGGCAGCAGCACCAGCAACATCGCGATCTGTGCACCCGCATGCTGCATCACTCCCATCTCCAAAAAGAGGGATTCAGGCAGATGGCCAAAAAGATAAAATGCGATAAAAAGCAGCACTCCCATCAATCCGATATTTTTCCAGATATCCCCATGTGAATAGTGCCCAAGTTCATGGCCGAGTACGGCAAGAAGCTCTTTGGTATTGAGCTTTTCAAGAAGTGTATCAAAAAGCACAACCCGCTTGCTCTTCCCCAGTCCGCCAAAATATGCGTTCAGACGGCTGTCACGCTTGCTGGCATCCATCCTGAATATCCCGTCACTCTTCAGTCCGACCTGCCCCATCAGTTTGGTGATCTCCTCTTTGAGCTCCCCCTCTTCGATCGGTTCGAATTTGTTGAAAATCGGTGCGATCAGTGTGGGATAAAAGACATTGATCAGGAGCGCAACGGCAAAGATCACTACAAACCCCCATAACCACCACATCGTAAAGTGAGTGATGATCCATGCGAGCAAAGCAAACAGTGCTCCCCCGAATATAAAGAACATCAAGGCTGACTTGATCGTATCGCTTATAAAGATACCGGGGGTCATCTTATTGAACCCGTACTTTTCATCGATCTTGAATGTCTGATAGAGTTCAAACGGCAAACCGACGATATAGTTGATGGCAATAAAACCATACAGGAAAAGCACCGCATTCAACAGGGTACCCTCTACCTGCACCACGCCAGAGAGCCAGGCAAACCCCGCCATCACCCACCAGAGGAACATCAGGTAATCCACAAGCATTTCAACAAGCGAAAGTTTCTCTTTCGCCACGGCATAGCTCCCTGCTGTGAAATACTTCTCTGCACTCATCAATACCGGGGCTTTGCACTTCTCCTGGTTGATGTAGCCTATCTGCATCACCGAGATATAGACTCTCAGCAGAAAATAGAGCGAATAGAGTCCGATCACTATCCCTAACATGCTTATCCTTTTTAATCATTGTCTGGAATATACCCAATCAAGGCTTAAAAACTACTCTATCTGTTATAATTCCACAACTCATATTTTACAGGATTTACCATGGCTCTGATCGACCTTTTTCATATCAAAAAACAGTATGATGTCAAACTTCTGCTTGATGACATTGACTTTCATCTGAATGAAGGGGAGAGAGTGACGATCATCGGACAGAATGGTTGCGGGAAATCGACCTTGATGAAGATCATCACCAGGAGCGAGGAACCCACCGAGGGAAAAATCGTCATCGACAAGTCTGTGCAGATCGAGATGCTGCAGCAGCACCCGAAATTTGCACCGGGACTCACCGTCCGCCAGGCTATAGAGAGTGAACTCACAGAGCTCAAAGAAGCGAAAAAAAACTATGATGAGATCAGTGTTCAGCTTGCTACAGACTTTGACAATGCCGAGCTGCTCAAAGCACATGAGAAACTCAGTAACTATATCGATCACCACAATGCCTGGAATCTTGACGACAAGATCGAACGTGTGCTTCTGGAGTTCAAGCTCAAAGAGTATGAAGATCGTCCAGCGATCACACTCTCAGGAGGAGAACAGCGCCGTGTTGCGCTTGCCGGGCTGATACTCAAAAAACCTGATGTGCTGCTGCTGGATGAACCGACCAACCACCTGGATGTCTACATGGTGGAATTTCTCGAAGAGATGCTGCTCAAAGAGAAGTTCACCCTGCTCTTTATCTCTCACGACAGACACTTCATCGATACGATCGCTACACGTGTCGTAGAGGTGGACAACCAAAAACTTGTTTCCTATAACGGCGGCTATATGCGCTACCTGGAGCAGAAAGAGGCGCGCATGAAATCGATGCAGAAAAGCCATGACAACCTGCTTCGCCTGCTGAAACAGGAAGAGGCATGGCTGTCAAAAGGGGTAAGAGCAAGGGAAAAACGCAACCAGGGACGTAAAAGACGGGTCTTTGAACTGCGTGAAGAGGCAAAAACGAACCCGACACTGATCCGTAAAATGATGATCGAACTGGAACGGGAGAAAAAACACTTCAACCGTGAAGAGAGTGTGTCGCGCAAAAAAATGCTCTTCGAGATCGACCATCTCTACTACAGTGTACCGGGGAAAAAACTGATCGAGGATTTCACTACACGTATCCTGCAAAAAGACAAGATCGCCATTGTCGGTGTCAACGGTGCGGGCAAATCCACCCTGCTGAAGCTGATGCTGGGCCGTATCAAGCCC
This sequence comes from Campylobacterota bacterium, assembly GCA_011048515.1. GTDB lineage: Bacteria > Campylobacterota > Campylobacteria > Campylobacterales > Sulfurovaceae > Sulfurovum. The sequence continues at coordinate 24,991 of DSDW01000074.1, forward strand.
GACAGCGGGATCATCAAACAGGGGGATTTCTCCATCGGCTACTTTGACCAGCACCGTGAAATGCTCAATGACGAAAAATCACTCATCGAGACCTTCTGTCCGGACGGCGGTGACAGGGTGGAGGTCCAGGGGAAGAATATGCATGTCTTCGGCTATCTCAAAAGTTTCCTCTTTCCCAAAGAGTTTCTGGACAAAAAGATCGGTGTACTCAGCGGCGGAGAGAAAAACCGTGTCGCGCTTGCTCTGCTTCTGACCAAAAAAGTGGACTGTCTCATTCTGGACGAACCTACCAATGACCTGGATATCCAGACGATCAATATCCTCGAGGAGAAGCTGATCAACTTCCCCGGGGCGATCCTTTTTGTTTCCCATGACCGGTACTTCATCGACAAGATCGCTTCAAAACTCTTTATCTTTAAAGGTAATGGTGTGATAGAGGAGTCATTTCAAAGCTACACAGAGTATCTCAGTATCGAAAAAGAGATCAAAGAGCTCGGAGAAATCGAAAAAGAGAGTGCAAATAGTGCATCAAAAAAGGAAGAAGAGAAACCGAAGGCAAAAAAACAGACCAAGCTCAGCTATAAACAGCAGCAGGATTTTGACAATCTCCCCGCACAGATCGAAGCGCTGGAAGCGAAAATAGATGAACTCAACAACTGTCTGCAAAACCCGGAATGCTACCAGCAGAAAGGACTCACCGCTATCTCCGAAGAGCTTGCCAAAGCAGAAAAAGAATACGAAGAGTTAAGCGACAGATACCTAGAAGTACTTGAGATCTACGAGGAGCTGCAGGAGCAGTAATCTGCAGGGTCTGGGAGACTTTTTTTATCTCGTTCCCGATCTCCTGATCGGGAATGCGCCCTGACCAAAGGGAGGAAGTGCCCTTGGGGTGCATATGCTCAATTATAACGTGATAGCATATAGATACCAGCCAGCACTGAACTTGAAAATCACTGATAGTTTAGCAGCCGGTATACACTCCGTATCAGGAGATCCGGAGCGAGGGAACGTTTAAACACGCCAATATGAAAGCCGCGTGCGGTTTCATATTGGCGTGGTGTGATTTGTTAGATGACTTTGCTTTAGTTCGCTATTTAAATCATCCATCCATTCTTTTAAAACTGGCAATCCACCACCTTGAATATACATACGTTGTGGCATAAATCCATCTATTCTTAAATTTAATAAAGTGGAACCAATATCATTTAAAAAATTAATCAGAAGAGCCATATAGTATGCAACGTATTTTTCAACAGATACTATATTGTTTCCAATTTCCAGAAAGTTCTTATTTACTAAATTCCTTCCAGTTTCGTCATTTACTTGAAATCCGATATATGGAGTTGCTTTCAAAGGTGTGAAAGTCTTCCCATGATTATGAATCAGGCTATCTCGGATAGTTCTTATTTCATCAAACCAGCTAATAGACTCAATTAGTTCATAAATCTCGGCGTTTAACTTTTTTTCGTATTTTTTTATTCTTTGCTTCAGCTTGTTAAATGAACTGGGGATTTGGCCCGTCTGTTTAAAGAAAACACCTATTATGTTTACTATATAGTCGAGAATAGACCTGATTTCCGTGTGAAAATGAGTAATGTCTATACGAAAGTAAGCCGATGATCGTAATTCTTCTATTAATCCCCGTAAAGCAAGATTTTTAGTCCACGCTAATCTATCCACAATTATCGTGATATTCCAAAACTTATTAAAAATGGATGAAAAACTATCCCTAGCCGGGAGTAAGTATTTCAACGTTTCATCTTCATTTATTGCAACTCTTCTTAAGCCCGAGATAAATGAGAAGAAAGGAGAATCATATATCAAAATTCCATTCGAATTCGAAAATTGGCTTAAAGCTTTATCAAGTACATGTGATGGAGTCATATTCTGAAATTTCCTTATCATCTAACGTTTGAGTTGAGAAATAAGTTGCCCGCAGGGTAACTTATTTCTCTCCAATGATTTGTTAGGCATTGATTTTTTCTAACATTTCATTCATTGGTAATTCTTTTTCAAAAAATAGCTTAAAAGCAATATGAAGTTCTCTAATCCAAGTTTCACTTTCTTCCAACTCTAGGAACTTAAGTGCTTTTTCTGAAATTGGTTTTTTTTGATAATGAAAAATGGCATTTCTGAATAATCTCAAAGCATCAACAAAATCATCTTGAGCAAGCAAGATATCGATTTGTTCATTTGTATACTTTAGTTCTTTATAGCCTTCAATGA
>DSDW01000075.1 GCA_011048515.1 Campylobacterota bacterium
CCTTTTTCGCCAACCACATGCGCACCCTCACCCCTCAGCGCTTCTGTGAGGAGCAGTTTTCTCGCATAGGGTGTCTCTACATAGACGGTCGGGTGAAACTGCATGAACTCCATATCCGCAAGCTCTATCCCCTTTTCGACACAGATCCCATGGATATCAGCACTTACCGTCCGTGAGTTGGTATTATACGCATAGAGTGACCCTACGCCTCCCGAAGCGATGATCACATCATCCGCATAGATCGTAGTGGGTTGATAGTTCACCGTCGCCTTGGCGCCATAGCATCTGCCGTTTTCTATCAACAGGTCATATACCAGTGTATTTCTCTGCAGCATATGCTTGTTTTGTACCATCATAAAGTAGTGCAGATAACGGCCTGTCGCATCGCCGCCGGCATGGATGATACGCTCGGTAGAGTGCGCCGCCTCTTTGGTATAGAGGAGATTGCCGTCAGGACCGGTATCAAACTTCATGCCTCTGCTGACCAGGTCAGGAGTAGTCTCCAGAGAAGTGCGCGAAAGGATCTCTACCGCTTCGATATCGTTATGGTATGCACCCGCAGCCATCGTATCCTCAACATGCAGCGGTATATCGGCCTCATTGAGCGCGGTGGTCATCCCCCCCTGCGCATAAAACGTATTGCACTCCCAGGGGATATCCTTGCAGACCACCAGTACCTTTTTGGACTCAGGAAGGTTCATCGCTGCATACAGCCCTGCGATCCCCGCTCCGATAATCAATACATCATACTTCTCAGGCATTACTCTTCTCCGTTTTCTCTGTCTGATCAGGCACATAGACAGGATCGGTTTTGTGACCGCATCCTGTCAATACCATACAGCAAAGAGATGTTATAATCACGCCATGAAAAGCGCGCATACAATTTTGTCTCATCTTCAAGGACAACCCCAATTTAGATATTTAAAGCGACATGAGTGCTACCAAAAGTATATCAGACTTTTGGGTGAAAAGTACCAAAAGGCGATCGCATTCGTCTATATCAAACAGAATACCCTTTTTGTTGCAGTAAGGCACCCGGGCTTTAAAATGGAGCTCAATTATAATAAAGAAGTGTTGAAAGATATTTTATCCCGCTTTGCACTGAGTGAGAAAAATTGTAGCATGTTACAAGCTGACAAGGTTGTGGTCTTTCATTCCAAATATCACAAGGTGCCTTCAGATACAGATACAAAGAAGTCATCCACCATCCCCCATTATTATGAGCTGGCAGAAGGCGAATTCGAAGTCTGCACCGAGGATGCAAAACTCCAAGAAAAGTTCGAAGCGATCAAAAAGAGCATAAAGAATAACCGGTGAAACCCTTTTGTAAACGTAAACATAAGGGTTTCACTCTTGCCAACAGGCAAAGCTTTAGTGAGGGGAATTTTCACTGGGCTTTGCGCAGTGAAAAGGAGATTTTCAAATGAAAGAGACGATACAGCACCTTCCTGATTCTCCCGGAGTCTATCAGTACTTTGACAGAAGAGGCAAGCTCCTCTATGTAGGAAAAGCCAAAAGCCTGAAAAACCGGCTAAAAAGCTACTGGAGGTTTACGCCGCTTTTCCGTCCGAATCCCGACCAGTCAAGCCGCATAGTGATGATGCTCAACGAGGCAGAAAGACTTGAGTATCTCGTCGTTGAGAGTGAAGAAGATGCGCTGATCCTGGAAAATTCGCTGATCAAACAGCTCAAACCCAAGTTCAATATCCTGCTGCGCGACGACAAGACCTACCCTTATATCTACATCGATGAATCGGTCGACTACCCTCGCTTCGAGATCACCAGAAAGGTGGTCAAAGGCAAAAAGATCACCTACTACGGCCCCTTCCCTTCAGGAGGAAAAGCACTGCTGGATGCGATCTACGAAGTCTATCCGCTTGTACAGAAAAAATCATGCCTCAGAGAGGGGAAAACCTGTCTCTTCTACCAGATCAAGAAGTGCCTGGGGCCCTGTGAAGGGAAGGTTACCCCCGAGGAGTACGCCAAGATCATCAGCGAGGTCAAAAGCGCCATCACCAAACGTAAAAAACTGCTGGATATCCTTACCGAGAAGATGACTGCCCTGGCGATGAATGAACGTTTTGAGGAAGCGGCCAAAATGAGGGATATGATCCACTCCATCTCCGCCCTTACACTCACCTCCAACATCGACATGGCAAACCGTATTGATCTGGATATCTTTGCGATCAAAAACGGTGATGAGAGAGGGGTGATCGTCAAGCTTTTCATGCGAAAGGGGAAGATCATCTCCTCCTCGCACAGCTACTTCAGGCATACCCATATCTTCGATGAGAACGAAGCCTACAAGCAGGCTCTTCTGGAGTTTTACAGTGTGGATGTACCGCATATCAGCAAACAGATCCTGACCGCCCACCCCTTTGAAGATGCAGCTCAGGTCGCACAGACGCTCTCCAAACGCTTCGGTCAAAAGATCGAGATCATCACCCCGCAAAAAGGACCCAAGAAAAAGCTCATTGAACTTGCATTGCAAAACTGTCAGGAGCTCCTGCGAAAGCCCAGGGAGAAGAATATTATCGAACAGAAGGTGGCTGACCTGCTCGGTCTTTCAGCGATCCCCTACCGGGTAGAGACGTTTGACAACTCGCATATGATGGGGGCTGCAACTGTCGGCGGTATGGTCGTCTGGGATGAAGGAGCGTGGGACAAAAACAGCTACCGGCGTTATGAGCTTCATGCCAAAGACGAGTACGGCCAGATGAGAGAACTGCTGAGCCGCAGGATCGAGAAGTTTGCAGAGGCACCTGCTCCTGATCTCTGGATATTGGATGGCGGACAGGCCAATCTCAACCTTGCAAAAAAACTCCTGCAGGAAGCAGGCGTCAACCTTGATGTCATCGCCATTGCCAAAGAGAAGCTCGATGCCAAGGCGCACCGTGCCAAAGGAGCATCCAAAGATCTTCTTTATACAGATGGAGGCATCCTCGAACTTCAACCCGGCGATGAACGCCTGCACTGGATACAGAGGCAGAGAGACGAGGCACACCGTTATGCCATCACCTACCATCAAAACAAAAAGCGCAAAGAGGATATACAGATCTCGCTGCTCAACCAAAAGGGGATAGGGAAGGCAACCCTCAAAAAGCTCATTGACTACTTTGGGACGTTCGAGTCGATTCAAAATGCCTCATTTGAAGAACTCGCACAGGTTACCAATGAAAAAATAGCGAACATCATTTTAAGCTCCAAAGATAATTAACACTATTAGGAAGAGTTTTCCAGCTCTATAAATAAACGTAAAGCTTAATATTTTTTACTAAAAAAGGTTATTTCAATCCACTTTTAGTTTATTTGTTATAAAGTTTGGATAATAATTTTTTTTATTTACGAGTTGGTAGAGTCTGTAATAATAAAAATTTTATTTCATCTGAACAAGGAGTAAGATATGCAAAGACCTGAACCGATTGATGAAGAATTCAAGTTTGAGCAAGGCTTAATTGTCAGCTCTACCGATCTGAAGGGGATCATCACCTATGCAAACAGAAAGTTCTGTGAAATTGCCGGCTATTCACGAGGGGAACTGGTGGGTAAAAATCACAACATCGTAAGACATCCTGATATGCCCAAAGCTGCATTCCAGGAACTCTGGGATACGCTCAAAAGCGGTAAGGAGTGGACCGGTGTCGTAAAAAATTTGCGTAAAGATGGCAAGTATTATTGGGTCTATTCACATATTACTCCGATAGAAAAAGATGGACAGGTCATAGGATATACAGCTGCCAGAAGGCCTGCGTCACAAACCGAGATCAATGAAGTCATCCCTATCTATAAAGATCTGCTCGAAAAAGAAAAAAACTAAAGGAGTTATTCAGATATGTACTACATCACCAATCAAAACAATCAAGTCGTTGCAGCAGATCAGGCACTGCTTGATCTGATAGGGCTTCAAAGTATCGAAGAGCTGTATCAAAAAGTGATCAAAGGAGAACTCTCCTTTGCCTCTCTAAGCCCCGAGGATCTAACCATCGTCTTTGGCGAGAACGAAGAGCAGCAGTATACCTTTCACCTGCAAAGTTCACCTCTCTCCAGTATGCTGGGGGCACTGACGCTGAATATTCTGAGCGCTTCAGAATTTTCAGAGGCGCCAAAGAAGGAGAGTGTTTCTTTGGCTGATGAGATAAGCCTTATTGAGCGTGAAGAAGAGCCTGTTGCGCTTACCGAAACAGAAAAAAGCAGTGAAGATGAGGATATCATCCCTCTATGGGATGAGGATTTTCTCAAAGAGCCTGAAGCTGAGATCAGCATTGACCAAAAGCCTGAAGTCGAAGAGGAAGCGTCTGCTTTTGAACCGATCAGTCTTCTGGAAGAAGAGACTGAACTGCCTGCGATAGAAGCAGAAGAAAAAGCTGAAGTGCCTGCCAGTAAAGCTGCCGAAGCAGAGGAGAAATCAACAGCCCCGATCCACATCGATGTTGCCAAGGTAAGTGAAACGATCGGGATCACTCCGGAGGAGTATAATCACTTCCTCAATGAGTTTATCGATACTGCGATTTCACAGGAGAAAGACCTCAATAGTGACGATGATAAAACGCAATCTACTGCGATAAAAACACTTGTACAGCTTGCAGAAGTATTGCACCTGCCTGAACTTTCAAATGCTGCAAGAGAGATAGAGAGCGCTTCAGCACCGGAGCGTGACTCATATGTGGAAAGTTTCTATAACAAACTTGCACGGATCACCACACAGCCGAGTACACTGCCTGAAAGGGAATTGCCTTCAATCGAGCCGGAGATCAGCCTCGAAGAAGCGATGATCACTGCGCCGGAAACAGAGCGGGAACAAGAGCCGGAAGAAGAGGCATTGCCGGAAAAAAGTTTCGGAACCATCGACCTTGGTGATGTAAAACCTATCCATTTTGATTTCCGTCTTGAGGAAGCCGCAGATGAACTCAGCCTGCCTGTTGAGCTCATCGAAGAGTTTGTCCATGACTTTATCGAACAGGCAAAAAGCGAGACAGAAAATATGCTTGAAGCCTACCGACAAGGCAATCTGGACAAGATACAAAAGATCGGACACCTCCTGAAAGGGGCTGCAAGCAACCTTCGTATCAACCCTCTTGCTGATACACTCTATGAGATACAGTTCTGCGAAGACAGCAGTAAACTCGAAGCATTGATCAAAAGCTACTGGGCACACTTCATTGCATTTGAGAAACAAATGGAATTGACATCTAAATAAAGGAAAGAATATGACAATACGTAACAGACTAAAACTGCTGGGGTTGGTACCGGTTACCCTTCTTATCTTGCTGGCAAGTTACTTCTTCATCATTTCATATGCCAACTTTGAAAAAGCGAATGCATTGAAACTTACGCTCGGCAACAATGCCAAGCTGGATAATCTGCTTGGACAACTGGGAAAAGAGCGTGGTTTGTCATCTCTTTATCTGGGAAGCGGACAGAAAGATTTTAAAGAGGTTCTGGATAAGCAAAGGGTAAAAACAGACCAGGCCATCGCAGGGCTTAAACTGGATACGATCTCTAATGACAATGCCTATCTGCCGTTCATCGCCGGTCTGATCAATAAAGATCTTTCGAGAGATCTGATGGGCTACGGTTCAATGATGAAAAGTCTACAAGGTATCGAAGCGACAAGAAAAATCGTTGATAGCGAGAATCCTGACTTTAAAGTGGTTTTTTCTGATGAATTCACCAATAAACTTACAGACCCGACACACGACAGCCTTCTCGAAGTTAACAACTTTGCGCTTGATACAGAGATCACTTCACTGATCGCTTCACTCTCCCAGCTCTATATCTCCAAAGAGAATGCTGGCCTTGAGAGGGACTACGTCGCCTATTATATGGGGAAAAGATTGTCCATGTCATTTGAAGAGATTGCACTCTGGGATGAGTTTAAAACCAAAGCAAATCTTTTTGATATTGAGCGTGTTACCAACCCTCAACTTCTCAAAGAACTTGAACAACTCATGAACAGCCCTCAGGCTGTTGAAATGCTTGCTGAGCTAGCTGAAACTTCTTCTGCGATCCAGACAGATGTCGATAACGGTGACTATGCAGAAGACCCAATGGACTGGTTCGCTCTGCAGACAAAAAAGATCACACTTCTTTCCAAAGCGGAACTTCTTATTTCCAACACACTCTGGCAAAAAAGTGAGGCGTATCTCCAGAGACAGATTTTGCTTCTTTCCATTGCTTCAACCATTCTTTTCCTGAGTTTGATCCTTGCATACCTTGCCTATACGACCATCAGGGACATGACAAGAAACATCGAAGAACTTGAAGATGTCCTCAACAAAGCCGTAACAGAGATGAAAAGCAGCGAGCAGTATCTCTCTTCGGATATCGCGGCCATTGAAAACATCAACCTCGATACGCACGAAGGGACAAAAGAGGCGTACCACTTCCTCGACACACTTGTTGAAAGTGCGAAAGAGGATAAACTGACGGCATTGCAGGCAAACGAAGCGAAATCCCTTTTCCTTGCGAACATGTCGCATGAGATCCGTACACCGCTGAACGGGATCGTCGGATTTACAGAGATCCTCAGAAGTACAGACCTTAACGCTGAACAGAGAGAGTTCCTGAACATTATCGACAAGAGTTCGGAGAACCTTCTCAGTATTATCAACAACATTCTTGACCTTTCGAAAATCGAGAGCAATAAAATTGAGATTGAGAACATTGTATTTGACGCGGCAGAAGAGTTTGAAAGTGCTGTAGATACCTACGCGGTTGGCGCTGCAGAGAAAAACATTGACCTGAACTTCTTTATGGATCCTACCATCTCCAAAAAACTCAAAGGTGACCCGACCAAGATCAAAGAGATCGTCATCAACCTGCTTTCCAACGCGATCAAGTTTACCAGTTATGGCGGAGAGATCAACGTTGAGATCAAAAAAGTGGATAGCAATGAGGGTGAATCAAACATTATGTTCAGTGTCTCGGACAATGGTATCGGTATGACCAAAGACCAACAGTCACGTATCTTTGATGCCTTCTCACAGGCGGATGTTTCAGTCACAAGAAAATACGGTGGTACAGGTCTCGGACTTACGATCTCCAGCCAGTTCGTTGAACTCATGGGTGGTGTCCTTGAACTCGAGAGCGCGAAAGACAAAGGTACGACATTCTTCTTTACTATCCCGCTGGAAGAGGTCGCTTCAACAGAACCAAGCTATGCCAATGCATTTACTGATGTTACCATCGGAAAATACCAGCAGGATATTCCGACAAAACTTGATACATACTTTGAAAAGTACTTCAACTACTTTGGCAATAACGTAAAACACTTTGAATCAGTGGGAGATCTCAAAGAGTTGATTGATACCGATGGATGCTCCTCTTTCTGGGTAGATATTGATAAAGCAGAACAGAATATTCTTGACGCACTGCACAATGTAGACAAGTCAAAACTTATTGTAGTAGCAAATATAACGAGCAGAAATAAAGTGGAGGATCTTGGCGTTCCGCAGGAGAATGTCATCTATAAGCCTGTCAATTTCACCAAAGTCCAAGAGGTATTGAGTGCAACGGCAGAGACAAAACCGAAGATCATTGAAGAGGCTGTAGAAAAACAGGAGACATACTTTGATGCAAAAGTGCTGGTTACCGAAGATAACATCATCAACCAGAAACTGATTACACGTATCCTCCAAGAGCACGGGATCACCGTGGATATCGCCAATAACGGGCTGGAGTCGTTTGAAAAACGAAGATCGGGTGATTATGACCTCATCTTCATGGATATCCAGATGCCGGTGATGGACGGTATCGAAGCGACTCACGAGATCCTTGACTTTGAAGAGGATGAGGAGGAAGCGCACATTCCTATCGTTGCATTGACCTCAAATGCCTTGAAAGGCGACAGAGAGAGATTCCTTGCAGAGGGGATGGATGAGTATATCACCAAACCGATCGAAACGGCTGAACTGCTCTATATCCTCAACAAGTTCCTCTCGAACAAAGCGGTTTCAGAGAAAAAAGAAAAAGCAGAAAGTACAGAGAATCTACCTGTGAGTATCGAGCCAGAAGAGAGCTCAGCTGAAGATATCGCGGAGATCGGAACCGGTGAAGTCAAAGTGGAGGAGGAGATTGTCTACGACCTTGGAGCGGCAGAAGAGAGCGACAAGAAGATTCTTATCGCCAAAAAGTTCCTGCTTGAAAGCAGAGTGCTCAAATCGGTCCTGGATAATCTCGGACATGAATACAAGGTGCTTGATGATCTTGGTGCCCTACACTCGGAATTAGCCTCCGGAAAGTATGACATCGTCTTTACGGATGAGGATATGGTTATAGATGAGATAAGCAACATTTCTGATAATATAGCTATAATTACAACTCAAAATTCAAAAGAAGAAATAGAAAGTATCATTCAAAAGAGTAGAGGATAATATAGATGGCGTTAAAAGTACTGATAGTAGACGATGACTTTATCAACAGAAAACTGTTACAAACCCTTTTAAAGAAAAATCCGGATGTCTCAGAGACCATCGAAGCAGAAAACGGCTCTGATGCTCTGGAGAAGCTTAAAAAAGATCCGAGTATCAACATTATCCTGCTGGACATTATGATGCCGGTAGTGGATGGTGTAGAGTTTTTGAAGATATTCAGAGCAGATATGAAAAACTCTCACATTCCTGTGATCGTCCTCTCAACAGATGATACAAGAAAAACAGAAGTGTATGAAAATGGCGCAAATGATTTTCTGAGAAAGCCGGTCAAAGAGAATGACCTCAATGCAAAACTGGAGCAGTGGTCGTAAGAACCATTGCTTTAAACGTATAAACTTTACAGAGCTTAAAGCTCTGTAAAACTCTCTTCCTCTCTACTTAATCTACAAATATCTCTTTAAGGACATCGTCGATCGTTTTGACGGGAATGATCTTGACAGCATCGAGAACCTCTTCGGGTATCTCATCCATATCTCTTTCATAGTTTTTGAGAGGGATCAGCGCACGCTTGACTCCTGCTGTATAGGCAGCGATCAGCTTCTCTTTGAGACCGCCTATAGGCAGCACATTCCCCGTCAAAGTCACCTCGCCCGTCATCGCGATCTTGTTATCGATCTTCTTCTCGCTAAGCACCGATGCGATCGCAGAGACCATCGCGATACCTGCGCTTGGCCCGTCTTTTGGCGTGGCCCCTTCAGGTACATGGATATGCAGGTCGTAGCGCTTGTAGACCTCAGAGACATCGAGCTCTATACGCTCTTCCTTCTCTTTTATTGAATGGGGAATCACCGATGGCGAGATCGGCAGTTTATTCTCATCGATCAGTATCTTGACAACAGAGTGGGCAATACGTACCGACTCCTTCATCACATCACCGAGCTTCCCTGTCAGCTGCAACCCGCCTTTGCCTTTGATCTTGATCGCTTCGACGGTCAATACATCTCCTCCGACCGCCGTCCATGCCAAACCGTTGACCACACCAACCTGCGGTTCGGGATGTACCGGAGAGATCTCAAAGACCTTCTTATCGGTAAACTTCTCCAGGTTTTTCTTGGTGATGATGATTTTGGTCAAACTGCGGTCTTCCAGCAGTTTTCTCGCACTTTTACGCATGAGGTCAGCGATACGCCTTCTCAGGTTTCTCACCCCTGCTTCCCTGGTGTAGTCGCTGATAAGCAGTTTCAGCGCTTTGTCGCTGATGGATACTTCATTGGCCCTGAGCGCATGTTTTTTTGTCTCCTGCGGGATCAGATAGCGTTTGGCTATCTCAAACTTCTCCCTTGGCGTGTAGGAGTTCAGCCCGATAAACTCCATCCTGTCACGCAGCGGTGCAGGTATCTGTCCCACTTCATTGGCCGTAGCGATGAAGATCGCTTTGCTCAGGTCAATGTTGAAGTTCAGATAGTAGTCTCGGTACTTCGCATTCTGTTCGGGATCGAGGATCTCAAGGAGTGCTGCGGTCGGGTCGCCTCTCATGCTGCGCCCTACTTTGTCGATCTCGTCCAGTACGATCACGGGGTCCATACTCTTCCCCTCTATCAGCCCCTGCACCAGACGGCCGGGCATTGCCCCGACATAGGTACGTCTATGGCCGCGAAGCTCGTTGACATCCTCCAATCCGCCCAGCGCGATGCGCACCAGCGGTCTCCCGAGCGCCGTAGCAATGGAGTTCGCCAGTGAGGTTTTACCCACGCCCGGAGGTCCCGCAAAGCAGAGTATCGCTCCGTTGGTCTCTTTTTGTTTCATCCCCCTCAAAGCCGCTAGCTCGCGTACAGAGAAGAACTCGACGATACGCTCTTTTGGTTTCTCCAGTGAGTAGTGGTCCCTGTCAAGCTCTTTGGCCACCTTCTCTACACTGAGATCCTGCTTCGTATATTTGCCAAACGGCATATCAAGTACCCACTCCAGATAGGTCTGAAGCACGTTAGCATCCGCTGACTCCGGGTGCATACGGGCGAAACGCTCCAGCTGCTTGCTGATCTCCTTGTAGGCATCTTCATGCATATGCGGTTTCAGCGCTTCGATCTTTTCCCGGAATACGGCGATCTCCTCTTCACGCTGCGCATCGATGCCCAGTTCGTGCTGGATCTCTTTGAGCTGTTCTTTGAGGAAATACTCTTTATTGGTCTGTTCGATCTTGCTGTGGACTTTGGAGCGTATCTCTTTTTGGATCTTTGCCGCTTCGATCTCGGAGGTGATCACATCGATGAGTGCCAAGAGGCGTTTCTCGATATTCAGCTCGATATAGAGCTTGTAGGCCACCTCTTTATCCAGTTTCAGCATCGAAGAGACTAGATCGGCGATGCGGTTGGGTTCGTCGTTCTCTTCGATCGTACGCAGCAGATCGGCAGGGATATTGCTGTTGAGAGAGGAGAGCTTCTTGATCTTGCCTCTGAGGATATCCATCAGGGCGTTGGTTTTCAGTTCATTATAGGGCTCAAGCTCTACCGTATCGATGATCGCCTGGTTGACCTCACCCTCAATCGTCTGGACGATCCTGGCACGGGATAGCCCCTGGAAGAGGATCTTCACTCTCCCGTCAGGCAGATGGACTTTGCGCATGATAGAGCCCACCACCCCTACTTTGTACATCGCATCAAAACTTCTTTCCCCCTCTTTCCCGCTTACCGAAGAGGTCACAAAGAGCAGTGAGTTCTTTTCCATCGCCATCGTTGCGGCATCGATATCTTTTTGATCGCTCAGAAAAATCGGGCTGATCATAAATGGATACAAAAAGAGCTCGTCTTCTACCACTACAGGCAATTGTGTGGGAAATGCATCATAATCACTTAACTGCATACTTATATTTCCTTTATTCGTTCTAAAAATTGTGTCTGAAAAAATAAACAGACTATAACAAATGATTTCTTTTTTATGATATTTTGTGTCTAAGGGTAGCGCAAAAAGATTAACCGTTGTCTACCCGTACCGCCTCTCCTTAGTTAAATACAGCACCGATAATCCCCTTCTCCGGAGGGGTGATGTCGCTCTGCTGTACCACAGAGTTTTTGTTCTTCTCTCTGTAGATCTTGGCAGCGGCATCTTTGCCTGTACGCTTATAGAGTGCTGCGATGTTCTCGTTGAGCAGATATTGTGTCATATAGAGCCGGACCAGCATCGTATGGATCAGCGGCTGATACGCCGAACCCGGATAGCGGCCGATAAAGGTCTTGGCATTCGTGATCGTATCTTCTATCAGTTTCTGATCCTTGTAGACATCCTTGATCCCCAGGAAAGAGGCTTTGATCTTCAGAAACTCGATATACTCGCGATTGCTGCCAGCACCGAAGCGTTTGTTGTACTCATCCAGATAGAAGTTGGCGAGCAGGTACTCCTCCTTGCTCATATGTGCATGTGCCAGCATGATAATGGCATCGGGCATCATGGGAGAACGCATATGTTCGCTTTTGAGCGAGATATAATAGGCATCGGCCTTGTCCATATGCCCGCTTGAGATACTTTTAGCGATCTTCTGGTACCAGTAGAGCGCAGGCTTGTTGAATTCTTCTACTGTCCCCTCATCGCCCCCGCACCCTGCAAGTAAAAAGGTGAGGAAAACCCCTGCAAAAAATGTTTTGATTATCTGTAACATATATGTCCGCTCCCAGTCTAAGTTCTTTAACTCCCAATATCATAGCTCAAAAGAGGTAAAAATCGTATTAGCCTGGATACGATTGCACCTGTTTGCCTTAGAAAGAATTAAGTCATCTTGTGCCATGATTGAGTTATGATAATGGCCAAACCTTCTGTGAAGCAGAGACGAAAAGCCACGGGTCTCACGCAGACAGCCGGGTTGCAAAGCTAATAGGAAATGATCAATTTTTCCTACGTTGCAACTTTGGTCTCTTTGTGTAGCTTTTAATTATATTTTTTAGTATAATTAAATAAATGGTTGAAAGGAGATTCCATGCAGTATCTAACCTATATATTTAAAAAATTATTTTTTACTTTATTATCTGGTAAATTGAAGGAGAGTTTTACTTCTTTAGTTTCAGGTATATTGATACTCTTCGGAGGTATTTTATATGCTGAAACAGAACCAAACAATGACTGTAGTGAAGCAGAACCAGTACTTGCTTTAGGAATCTATACCGGGTTAGTTCAAGGTTCCAGTGGTGCTGGAGATAGAGATTATTACTCATTCGATGTTCCAGCAAACGGGACACTGAAAGTTACCATCAATAATAAAACAAATAAAATTTTAAATTACTCTGAACTAAAAAACCCCTTTTGTCCCTCCTCGATATCTGGATCTATAGGAAACAATGCATTAAAAGAGATTCTAATCTCCTCAACACTAGGAGGAAAATATTTTATTTACTTAGAAGGTAACAGTAATACAGTAGCAAACACCTATGATATCTCGGCTCTGTTTACTCCTAATGTACCTTCAGCAGGGAATGACCTCAAAGTTACAAAAGTAGCGAATGTAGAAGAGGCATTGATATATGATCCTTTTTACTATACGGTCAGCGTGAGTAATATCGGAGATCAGAATGCAACAGATGTAAATATCACGGATACACTGCCAAATGGTATGTCCGTTGACCTAGATATGACCAATGGCCTTACAAATGAGTGGACTTGTAAAGATGAAAACAACCTGACTACAGGATTAGCTGATGGTATCATAAAGTGCACATTGACTGGAGAACTCCATGCAGGCGCCATTTCCATCTTTAGACTACATGTCCGTGCTCCATCTACGCAACCTAGCTCAGGAGTAGTTACAAATGTCATAACGGTTAACAGCACACCGCAGGATGTGAACCCGAGTGATAATACCTATACGGAAACGACGAGCGTCACAAATGAAAAAGACACTGCCGAACATCTATGTTATACGGATCGAACCCAATTCATTACACTAGACTATAACACCACCTGTGAAATAAAAGGTAACTTCTACTATGGAAACGGATGTGAAGCATATGTGTTGGTCAGAGAATATAATGCAACGACTGTACTGAGTGATATCAAGCTCTATAAAATGTATGCCCCAGAAACAAAAGCCGGTTCTTGTGTCTATAGTGGTTCGACATCAGCAGGACCATTAGTGGGTGACTGTAACGATCTTGCACATGCTACAGAATATGGATCTTATACTCAAGGGTATGCCATTGATATTGATGAAAATCTAGTAAACCATGTAGAGGTACTCCTACATGATAGCAGCACCTACAATACCCCTAGGATAGATGGTGTTGCAATGTTTGGTGACTACTACACCGCACTAGGATTTCACCATAAAGGTCGTATTTATGAGTGTAACGGAACCAGTGAAGGGGGTGTAACAGTCACATCAAGTGCAGACCTGGTGGACACCCCTATCAATGGGAACAATGCAGCTACCTACAATGCCAAGCCGGCGGATGCAGAGGGTTCGCTCAAATTTATCCAGACAATGGTTGCCGGTACACCAAGCAGGGAGGTCACCGGTGTGCACCTCAATCTTGCAGGAGAAGCCGCACCTTACGAGACCTATACAGGCATACCCTACTCCATCATACCCTATATGTCAGACAATACCTGTTCTACGAATAAGGGTAATATCATCAATCCAAATACAGGGGAGCAACTCGTACTTGACGTATTGCCGGACGCAATCTCTGCACAAAACCAGATGATCGTACCGACCGCAGCATCAAAAGCATCCAGAATGCAGTTGATCTTTGTCGATCCAAACTCTCTGAGTGTCGAAGGACAAAACTGTCTGGCAAACAGTTCCACTACCGGTAACTTTGCAAGACTGGCACAGTGTGTCAACTCCGAAGTTCAGTATAAGACCGCTTTTGGCCAGGATGCCTGGGACCGATGCGGAAACAGTTCGGGTAGACCCTGCCTTTCACAAAATAACGGATATGCTGACCCGTCGGACCCATCATTTGACCCTGCGACGGATGGCATCTATATCAATGAGCTTGGGTGCTATATGTGTACGTTCAATATACAGCCGGCATGTACCACAGATAACTTTGCTATCCGCCCGGACCGTATGCAGATCGGTATCACGCATCCCGATGCACCCGACCTTCTGCGTGCCGGACAGGAATATAGCGTCTCATTGACAGCCAGATATCCTGTGGATGGTATCTATAGCAATGGTTCAGCGATCCCGACAGATGCAGTAGTCTCTGACTATACTGTGAACGACCACAACTACAACAGTGATCTAAACGCAACCCTGATACGCTATTTCAGAGACGGTGCAGTAGATACGGAAGGTCTGCTGGCCGGAACCTCCGAGGTAAACACCTCCAGAACCGGTTTCATGGTAGGAGGTCTTTCAAGTGAGAACCTCTTTGGACCGACCAATGCTCCTAATCCGGATGAAACAGTGGGTATCTCTTATACAGATGTAGGGACGATCGAACTTAACATTTTTGATAAAGAGTGGGCAGCGGTAGATAATGACGATACCCCGATGGACTGCAATGCCAGCCGTGCACATACCTATATCTGTACCTACGACCAGGTAACCTTCATTCCGCACCACTTCGGTGTGGAAAATATCGTACTGAGAAACCACAGAGACGGCAACTTCACCTACCTCTCCAATGACCTCAATATGTCTGCCCATCTGGATGTAAGGATCAGTGCAGAAAACGCTGAAGGGAATGTCACAGAGAACTTCAGAGAGGGAGTGCTCTTCTATGAAAATCCCGTGACGGTAGAGCTGAATGTCACCGACTGGAACGCTTCTCTGCCAAACAGGCACCCTCTGGACAATGCTGTGGATATCAAGGATATCAACGTCTCTGAACTGCTCGGTTTCGGGGGAGATGATGAAGCCAACGGGACACATACGATCACCTATGCCAGCCAGCGCCTCCTTTTCAACTATGAGCGCAACAACAACCAGCCGGTCAACCCTTTCAAAGTCCCCGAG
This sequence comes from Campylobacterota bacterium, assembly GCA_011048515.1. Classification (GTDB taxonomy): domain Bacteria; phylum Campylobacterota; class Campylobacteria; order Campylobacterales; family Sulfurovaceae; genus Sulfurovum. The sequence continues at coordinate 15,322 of DSDW01000075.1, forward strand.
AGCGATATCAATATCTCCGTAGCCTCCACCTATACCGCATCCGGCAAGACGGCCGTTATCATCGGCAGCGGGGTAGAAAAAGATGATCGCAATGCCACCTTCTATTTCGGGCGCGCGAAGGCTTCCCTGGACTTCTATGATGTAGAAGGAACGGTTGCGGACACACCGATCACGGTACAGCTCTACTGCAGCAACAGCTATCTCTTCCAGCCTGTAAACAATGACCTGTTCAATGGCACTACACTCTACTGCACCTCCTTCCTGCCTGACGCTATCTTATATATGGGGCAGACGGATCTGCATAGCTGGTGGCTCTCGCTTGGTCACGACGAAGCCTCGGGGGATGGGAACATCATGCTTGAAACCCCTCCTGCAGTAGCACTGGGAAGCGGTACCGGTTCAGTAGATACTGATGTCAATATCATCAACGGAGTGGATAACACGATCCAGGTAAGACACCTGAGCGGTTCACTGCCTATCACCTATGATATATTCTTGGATACACCTGCCAATACCAACAGCTGGCTGATCTACAATGCAGACAGCCCTACTCTGGCTCCGAGTCCCTTCTACAAGGTACGCTTTACCGGAGACTCCGGCTGGGCAGGGGTCGGAAAGACAGGACATGTGCTTGATATCAATGCAAGTACGACAGAAAGAAAAAGGTTGAAGTGGTAATGAAAAATAGAATGAGAAGAGCTATCGCCATGATCGAGCTGATCTTTGCGATCGTGATCCTGGGTATCGTGATGATGTCAGCCCCGATGCTGATCTCTACGGCAACACAAAGCAGCTATGTCGCCCTGCAGCAGGAGGCGATCGCCTCTGCTTCGGCTGAGATCGGGATGATCCTGACATATCACTGGGATGAGGGCAATACCGATCCCACAAGGACCGTCTCTGTCCTTGTCTCCCCCAACGGGGATGGTGATCTCAACCAGGAGATGAATGGAACGATTCCAACAGGAAGAAGAGCTGGCACACCCGACAGCAGCAGCAGGCGGTTTTTTCATTCGTTGGGAGGGGGAGCTATCAATACTACAGCACCTGCGAACTTGGGTCCCGATGGTGGAGACAGAGATGATATCGATGACTTTATCACGGTTGCCACAACTGCTTTAATAGATCTAAATTCTACCTCTACAGTGATAGGTGATGTCGTCGACAAAAATATCACCATTGAAGTGAAAGTCAACTACCTCGATGATACTCCCGGGGGAAGCAGCTATGCGGGGACGAGCAATACCCTCACCTACAACACCCCTTTTGACAACAACATCACAATTGACTCCAATATCAAACAGGTGCAGGTGAGACTCACGACGACCCACACGGAGGAGGAACTGCAAAAAGATATCGTGCTTAACGCCTTCTCCTGCAATATCGGAGCCTATCAGCTCAGACAGGCGGTATTCGAATGATGCAAACACTCAAGTATAAAAAAGCCTTCTCTATGATCGAAGTGGTTTTTGTGATCGTCGTACTCGGGATCGTCGCATCCATTGGTTCGCAGATCATCGTGCAGGTCTATGAAGGCTATATCATGCAAAGAGCCGTACACAGAACCAGCATAAAGACAGAACTGGCGATCAACCAGCTGGTCAACAGGCTCACCTACAGCCTCCCACGTACCGTAATCGCAAGAAAAAATGGGGCAAGCGCAGATTTTTTGCCGATCGAAAGCATCCCTGCAGGAGACACGCTCCATACGACTCTTGAGTGGATCGGTTACGATAATGACGGCTTCGGTGCGGTTGATACATCCCCGACAACAGGAGCGAAAAGACGGCCTGCATGGAGCGGCTATGCGGACCTCAGTGCCAGTTCAATAGATGATCTCTCTACGCCGGGATCGAGGCTCGGTGCCCTTAATACGATCATCAATAATCTTTCAAAAGATGCCGGAGGCACGGCGAATTCGGGGATCGCCGACAGTGCGATCCTCTTTCCCGATACCTATGATGCCTATACCGTGGGGTATGATGGCGGTATCAGCGCAGAGAACATACACCGGGTAGCAGGACAGACCGTGGATACTGAGTTAGATCTGGTGAATAGAGGACTTGGAGTCAATAGACCTGTCAAGGAGCACTACAAGCTTGCCTGGACAGCCTATGCGGTTGTCCCTGTAGCGCTCACTGCAGCAGAGTTGCATGATCGCGGGTTTGATGATATTGATGTAGGGGATGGGGTGTGGGATCTCAGGCTCTACTATGACTATCAGCCATGGGATGATGAGAATTATGCCAATGGGAAAAGCCAGATCCTGATCCGAAATGTCAGTGTCTTCAACTTTACCGGGAGCGGAAGCTCTATCCGTCTGAAAATATGTCAGAGAGAAAACATCGGCGGGGTAACGGTCAACAGCTGTAAAGAAAAGGCGGTCATACGATGATAAGAAATCACAGAGAAGCATTTTCCCTCGTTACGGCGATTTTCCTGATAGTACTGATGGCAAGTATCGCCATCTATGTGATGAGCCTCTCGGGCAAGATCGTCAAGGAGACCACGACACAGTACAAAAAAGAGCAGGCGATGCTGCTGGCAAAGAGCTATACCGAACTGGCGATCATGACAGTCACCGCCAATGACCGGAACGGTACAAATCCATGTATCACCAATATCAATGCCAATGTCGGCCCGTCAAACCCGGAGACCTCGGGTGAAGGGTACAGGGTGCGCACGCGTATCAGCTATATCGGAGCGGATAGTGATATTGGTTCATGTTCAGGTACGCGTCAGCTTGATAATCCAAGTGTTGGCAATAACGAGCTCAATATCATCGTCGATGTCTATGTCGAGTACAAAGATATCATACAGGGAGATATCAGCGCTTCTCCATGGATCACATACCACAGAAGGACACTGCAAAAGATATGAAACATTTCAACCCTAAAAAGCATACGACAAAACGCGGATTTACAATGCTGGAACTGGTGATCGTGATCGTCGTGCTTGGCATTCTGGCAGCCATGGCGATCCCGAGGATGGACCGGGATATGAAGCAGGAAGCAGCTGACCATATCCTCTCCCAGATCCGCTATACCCAGCACCTCGCACTCAACGACTATAAACATGAATTTGACAATCACCTCTGGCAGCGCCGTCTCTGGCGTATCGTATTCAGCAGCTGCGCAAACAGCACAGGCAAGTTCTATATGATAGGCAGTGATGACGACAGGACAGGTTCTACGAATGGATTTTTTGCAGAATCGGAAGCGGCGATCGATCCTGTCACGGGCAAACCCATTTTCTGGCGAAACGCTGATCCTTGTCAGGGAGGTGGAAACGGGACGGTGAGCGAGGATATCTTTCTTACCCACAGATTCGGGATCACCAGTGTAGCGAACTCCTGTGATAATGATGCTAATGATGATGCCGCCCATATCGGGTTCGATCATCTGGGAAGGCCTTTCCACGGGTCAGCGTTCACCAATGCAAATGCTGTCGACTATGCGGGATATGCCCCAAATAGATGTACCTTTACCTTCACACTTTCGGATGGAAATACCTTTCAGATCCATGTTGAGCCTGAAACAGGACATGCCTATATCGAGGGGCAGGAATCTTCTTAACTTAGTTCTATTTATTCCTGATTAAGTTATTTAGGTTACAATTTAATATCGTTATAAAAGTATGGGTAGATCCATACTTTTATCTTATGTTTAAGCTTTGAAAAAACATTTTAAACTAATAGATGTGATCAAATCGTATGATTAAGCAGCCATAGAAGAACGGCAGCGTGTTTAATCTTTGAAGTGCTCGTGAGAAAGAACATTTTGAAGATGAAACAGAAGTTTCATCACTAACAGCAGAGGGAGGGGTATCGGCTTTTATGTATGCCGATATAAAAGGTTTCTGTTGTATTTTTAACGATTCACTGTCAATTGCATAAAGCGACTAACCATCCTCCCTTCTTAATGCCAACACTACTCTATAAGCAGAGACTACCCCTTTAAGGAAGGCTCTCTGCTATTAGTATTATAAACAAGGGAGGGAAAAAATGAAAGGTTTAAAGGGTTCAATAAAGGGGTTTTTTGCCATCATATCATTGGTTTTGTTGGGCTTTATGCAGTTAGAAGCGTCTGATGAGTGTGGTAGTTTTTTGAGTAGTAGTGATTTTGATACATCGATCAACTCTTCTTCGCCCTCTTATAGCAACGCTGATGATGTAAAATATAAAAATAATGATTCAACAGAGGACACATATTATATCGATGTGACTGAAGCAGGTAATATTACCATTACTTTGAACAATACATCAGCAGATGGAGATGTTGTTTTTGCCTATAGCGAGACAAGTTGTCCGGGAGCAGGTGGCGGGGTTGCAAGTCAAACACTTACTTTTGCAGCGCCTACAGACTTTAACTTGCTTGTCTATCCAAACAGTGGCCAAAATAATACTGATTATAATTACACTCTCGAGATCACCTTCACACCAATAGCGACTCCTCCAACAGCAGATGCAGGACCCGATCAAAATGTAGCAGAGGGAGCGAGTGTAACGCTTGATGGAAGCGGGAGTTCCGACAGCGACGGATCGATTATCAGCTACAGCTGGAGCGACGGTAGTACTACCTGGACTGGCGTAAACCCTACCATCTCCACAAGTGGATGGAGTACCGGAAGCCATACGATCACCCTGACAGTAGAAGATGATGACGGTGCTACAGATACCGATACTGTTGTGATCACAGTGAATGCAGCCGGAAATACACCTCCTGTAGCAGATGCCGGCCCCGATCAAAATGTGGAAGAGGGAGCGAGTGTAACGCTTGACGGAAGCGGGAGTTCCGACAGCGACGGATCGATAATCAGCTACAGCTGGAGTTACGGGATGAAGAGCTGGAGCGGGGTAAGCCCTACCATCTCCACAAGCGGATGGAGTACCGGCAATCATACGATCACCCTGACGGTAATAGATGATGATGGCGCTATAGATACCGATACAGTAGTCATCAGAGTGGGTGATGATGGGGGGTTGCCTATCGTGGAAAATGCGAATGATATCTGCTACGGAGGAGTCATAGAGCAACCGCTTGATGCTGCATATGATAAGAGAACCGTTCCCATCCTCAACCAGGGAGGAAGCACCCTTACCGAGGTCAGTCTCATTGATGCCACAAACGGTATGCTGGATATTGTTCCCCTGGATTATGATTGCGGGATAGATGATATCTCCCGCAAAGATTCGGAATGTGTTTACAAAAGTACAGAATCTCTGGGAGATTTGGGACTGGAGTTGGACTGGCTGTTCTCTGCAAGCTCTTTGCATCCAGTCATGCTCTATGATATGCCTGATTATACCTCGGGTGCTTCTCACTCTATTTATAACAAACATATAAATAATTTACAAAATTTAAGCGGTACAGAGATCTATGCAACGTACATCAAGGACAATACCCTCTACCGCGGCCGTATCCAGAGCTGCGATATCTCTTCTGACCTGCCATACCAAAACCAGTATGTCTGTGATGTCTTCGGAAGCGTACTGACCACCTATGACCACCTCTATGCCAACGGTAACAATGAAGAGGTATGCGGTACAGGGTCCATCGCCTACCCGGAAAACCAGATCACCGGTACGATCGAGTGTGATCAGAGCTATACCTGTAACGGCACGCCAACGATCTGTGAGCGTACTGACCCTCCGACGAACAGGTACAGCCATACGTTTATTCCAAGTACACTCTCGGGGACCAACAATACACCATCAGACCCGACACTCCTGCAGGATCTGAACTACGGTAACCTCGCCTATCCATCGAATAATGCCGGTCAAACCATCCATTTTGACCCGCAAACATCCTATGAGGGTAATACCAGCAGCATCAAGGTGATGCTGCTAGGTGACCTCTATGTCAACGGCGGATATACCCTTGCTTTCGAACCGGGGGATTACTACTTTGACTCGGTCACGATAGAAGGGAACAACAATGAGATCATCCTGCCAAACGGCGGCTTGGTACGCATTTTTATACACAACGACTACGAGGTCGCTATGAACAACCTCGCCACCAATACTGCACCTGGAAGTGCTGCTGGCGACTTGTTTATCTACGTCGAAGGGGATATCAAGGATCTCAGTAACGGTGGTGGTACAGCCAACCTCAAGGCCTATATCTATGTGGAAGGGAGTGTAGAGCTCAACAACAACTCGAACAACTGGCAGATCTACGGGGGTATCACCGCTGAAGGCCCCATCACCATCAACGGTAACAACCCTACATTTATGGGCACACAGGACTCAGGGAATACCGGTCTGGGTGAATGTTCGATGTGTTATGACCTTATCCAAGTGAGCGGCATGACGTTCAATATGCTCAACTGTGGCGGGTTTGGTATGATGCAGGATATCAAGGTGCCGATCTGGTCTACTGACCCTGTAACCAATGTAACGGTCGATGAAGTGCATAAACAAAGCCTGTTTAACTTCAGTTTTTTAGGAGACTACAACGTCTTAGTCCAGGACAATCAACTGATAGCCAATGCCATTGAAGTAGCAAGCGGCTGGGCAAATGGTGCGCTTGGTATGGATGTCAGTCTGTTCGGAGGAAAAGCGATCACCTATCCGCTAGGCAGCCCATACGGGCCTGCTGACGCGGCGACACACTACAAACTGCACTCCTCTTCTGCCTTCTCAATGGGAATCAACCCCTGTGACTGGATGGAGAGCCTGGAGTATGTCGCACACTATGATGACGGGGACAGGCACTATGACGTGATCCTTGATCCCTGCCGTACCTATGTACCTCCTACTTACCAAACCGGCCCGTTTGATGCGTGGGATAGCTTTAGGGGAGATACCGATGGTGACGGAAAGTTCGATGACAAAAATATCTCCACCAAAGTAGCCGGGAAACCGTTTGAACTGAGATTGGTAAACCTGGATGAAAACCTCACAGGCACCGAACTCAAAGGGATCAACAGTGTCGTTACCTTCAAACTATATGATGATAAAGGGCAAGAGATTTCTGGCAGTTATAGGGAGTTGCACATACATGATGACCTCTCTCTCGATACAACATTTACCGTACCTTATGCATCAAGAGCGGTCACTGTCAACTTTAGGTTCTGTTCTGAATTTGATGGGACAACCTATACCCTTCATGATGATGTAGACTGCAGCGGTGATACAGTACCCTGTACAGCAGGAGATACAACACACCCGAAATGGCGTATCTGTTCGAGCAGTGACCAGTTCGCGGTTCGACCGGATGAATTTGCGATCACCCCGCCAATCGGAGAGGATATCGGACTGCTCACCTCGGCAGTTGAGTATCCTTTTACCGTCGTAGCCAATGACGTTGGCGGTGCCAATACCAATGAGTACAACCAGACCGGAGACAACATCACTCTTGCTCTGAACGAGTCGCTGATTCGGGGAGATGGAGACTATGATGACGAAGGGTTATTGAACGGTACACCGACGCTCACCAACACCGACTTTTTCTTTAATAATGGGATCAGTAACAAGCCCGACACAGCCGGCACTGAAGTAGTCACCATGAGCTTCGATGATGTCGGAAAGCTCACGTTCCGCCTCAGAGACTCCGACTGGTCATTGATCGATCTGGATGATACCCCGCAGGACTGCAACGGCGGTACCTTTACCAACGCGAAAAACATCTCTCTGGATATCCCTTACGGTGCCTATATCTGCGGAGAGCAGAATGCGACCTTCATCCCGGATAGATTTGAGGTCACCGGTATCACGCTGAAAAACCATAGAGACGGCAACTTCACCTACCTCTCCAATGACCTCAATATGTCCGCCCATGTGGGGGTACAGATCAGAGCACTCAATGCAGAAGGGCTTCCCACGCAGAACTTCCGGGAGGGAGCGCTCTTCTATGAAAACAATGTGAGTGTGGAGCTGAATGTCACCGAGCCAAACAGGCACCCCCTGGACAACAGTGTGAACACCAAGGATATCCCGAATCAAACACTGCTCGGTTTCGGGGGAGCCGATGAAGCCAACGGTACACACGCTATCGCCTGGGATGACAGTAACCTTACTCAAAGACTGATGTTCAACTACCAGCGCAACAACAACCAGCCGGTCAACCCCTTCAGGGTCCCGGAGAGCGATATCAACATCTCCGTAGCTTCTACCTATACAAGTGAAGCGAGCGAGCGACAAGAACCGTTACCGGCAGCGGAGTAGGAGGTAGTGATCTTAATGCCACCTTCTATTTCGGACGCGCCAAAGCGTCACAGGAGTTCTATGATGTAGAGGGAACAGTGGCGAATACACCGATCACCGTACAGGTCTACTGTGATGTATTCCCGACCTGTCCGTTATTTCCTTTCACAATTCAGACTGGAGGACAGACAGACTTAAATGACTGGTGGCTCTCGCTTGGCCACAACGAAGTCTTGGGTGACGGGGACATCACACTGCAGGATCCTGTAGCAGTACTGGGAAGCGGCAGCGGCTCGGTAGATAACGATGTCAATATCGCCAACGGGGCGGATAACATGATCCAGGTAACACACAGCGGTTCATTCCCGACGACCTATGATATACTACTGGATACGGGTACCAACAGCTGGCTGGTCTACAACGCGGACAGCACGATTGCAGATCCTGATCCCTTCTACAAGGTCCGCTTCAACGGAGACTCAGGCTGGGCAGGGGTCGGTGCGACAGGGTATGTGATTGATATGAATGCAAGTAAAAGAGATACAAAAAGGTTGAACTGGTAATAAAAAGAAAAAGAGAAGAGCCGTTGCCATGATCGAACTGATCTTTGTAATCGTGATGATGTCAGCCCCGATGCTGAACGCTCTGCAGCAGGAAGTGATCAATCCTGCTTCTGCAGAGATCAGATTGCTCCAGATGCATCATTAAGACAACGACAATAATAATGTTGATGCTGTCCATATCTCCTTTACAAGGCAAACACTGTAAACTATGCAGAATATGCCTATATCGACGGGCAGGAAAGTTCCTGATTTTTCTCTCATTTATCCTTTATTAAGCTATCTCAGTTACAATTAAGTATGGATATAGCGATATAGCCATACTTGTTGATCCTTCCAAAGTCCATGCGCTCTGGTAAGACAGTTTGTCAATAAATGATTGGCAGGCAGACAAGTCATCTTAATAAAAGGATTTACTATGAATACAAGTATTACAGGAAGACATTTTGAACTGACAGATGCAATCAAAGCCTATGCTGAAGCAGCTATAGAAGGACTGAACAAATACAATCTTGACATTATCTCGGCAAATACTGTCATCTCATCCAATGAGAAAAACGGTAAAAAAGGGTTCAGTACAGAGTTCATCATCAATCTCAAAGACAAAAACACACTTGTAATCACACAGAATGACAAAGATGTATATGCGGCTATTGACCTTGCGATCGAAAGAATGAAAAAAGCGCTCAGAAGACACTCCGAGAAGATCAAAGAACACAAAATCATGAGCTTCAAAGACCTTGGCGAAGAAGCCGAAGCTGTCAGCGAAATGACGGTTGAAGATGTTGAGCTCGTCCCGATGGACCTTGAGCTTCACAAACCTCTTGATTTTGAAGAAGCGATCGAAGCGCTGATGGCAGAGAAAAAACGACAATTCATTGTATTTAACGATCATGACGGAAACATGAGAGTCATATACAAAAGAGCTGACGGCAGATTCGGCCTCTACTAGGAAACCTACAAGGGCAGAGTCTTCTCTGCTCCTTCCCTGTTTCTCCCGCAAATTTTATTTTTCTCCTTTTTTTCATCCTATCCTGGTACCATACCCACACTGAATGTACCTAAGGAATATCCATGTATCAAAATATCTTTTTCTCAATGCTCTTTTTCACCTCGTTTGGCTACGGTTTTATCAATGTAGAACCGCCGGTCATTGGGGAAAAAGAGGGGATAGATGAGGAAGTCTCCCTCTCCGTTGACTACCGTAGCGGCAACAGCGATAAAAGCGCGATCGGCACTTCAGGCAAAGGGGCAATACAACAGCCAAGAATGGCTCCTCTATTTTATCTACGGGTACAGCTACGGGGAATCAAACGGCCAAAAAGATACCAATGACGGGATGCTGCATCTTCGCTATGTCCATACACTCGCCGATGAGCTTTACGACTATGAACTCTTCTGCCAGACAGAGTTCAATGCCTTTGAAGACATTCGCATCCGCAATCTTGCCGGCAGCAACCTGAGGAGAAAACTCGATACCGGGTTTGACAATGCAACCCCTTATGAGCATGTTGAGAAGAGCGATTTCCGTTCCACAGTCAACCTCAGGTACAAGCTAAGATGACTGCGAGACTATAGAAGATACCCTTCTTTGGGCAGCCGCTACAACCGCTTCATCCTCTGCCATATCCAGCCATCTGAACTTCTGCCCGCTCTGTATCGTACCATCCAGGATATCGCCGCTGTTGCGGAACTTCAGGTCGAGTTTGGCGATATCAAAACCGTTGGTGGTTTGGGAAAACTGCACCAGCCGCTCATTGGCAGGGGCATTGCTGTAGAGATAGCACCAGCTTTTAAGTCCGTTACGCCCCACCCTCCCGCGGAGCTGATGCAGTGTAGCCAGTCCCAGCCTTTCAGCCCCTACGATCACGATCAGTGTCAGTTTCGGCAGAGAGATGCCGACCTCCACGACAGTCGTAGCCAGCAGGATATTCCCTTTTTCCCTGAACTCCAGCAGCACCTCCTCTTTATCCCTATCCTTGCCATGCGTGACATAGACATCTTCAAACTTGCTCTCCCAGAACCCCCTGCTCTCTTCGAGTGACTGGTAGGGGACCTCGCTGCTCTCTTCGACCAGCGGATAGATGATCAGCACCTGATGCTCCTGCGCTATCTCTGCTTTGATATGTGCCAGAAGCGCAGGGAAATCTGGCTTGCTGATGGTTTGTGTGGTGATATTTTTTTCAAAAGGTGTTGTAGTGATCAGGCTTACATCCAGAAGTGCACTGTCCATCATCGCCTGTGTTCGCGGGATCGGGGTCGCAGAAAACTGGATCATATGCGCCCGCTTATCGCCACCCTTGCTTATAAGTGACTCAAGCCGCTGCC
>DSDW01000076.1 GCA_011048515.1 Campylobacterota bacterium
ACATCTTCTTGCGATTGTCAATGATATTTTAGACCTCTCTAAGATCAAAGCGCAGAAAATAGAGTTTGAAAATATCGCATTTGACCCTATTGAGCATTTTGAGTCTGCCGTTGAGTCCTATGCAGCCAAAGCAGCTGAAGAAAATATCGATTTCAATATTTTTCTGGATCCCGAACTTCCGACCAGGCTTATGGGTGATCCGACGAAGATTTCTCAAATCATTGTCAACCTGGTCAGCAATGCGATCAAGTTCACTTCCCAAAATGGAGAGGTGAATGTTGTGATCCAAAAAGTTGCGGAAACCAGTGGTGAGGTAAAAGTGAAATTTGCTGTCAGTGATACAGGTATCGGCATCTCCGCAGAACAGCAAAAAAGGATTTTTGAAGCATTCGGACAAGCGGATGTCAGTACCAGCCGAAAATATGGCGGGACAGGTCTGGGGCTCTCGATATCGGGAAGGCTGGTAGAACTGATGGGAGGAAAACTGAGTATTGAGAGTATAGTGGACGAGGGGTCCACATTCTATTTCACTTTAACTTTGACAAAACCGGAAGATGCTGCAAAAAGGGAAGTTGAAGATCTAAGCGGGCTTACCGTAGGTATTCTAAACCCGCATATCGATGAAAAATATTTCAGAAATAAAAATCTGGAAGCCTATGTCACATATACCGGGGCAAAGGTAGTACACTATACGGATGAGGAACTTTTAAATATCAAGAAGAGTCATTCAGGGCTTCCTGATATTCTCTTTGTTGACCATAAGTATCGGCAAAGAGAAGATGAGATCAAACAATTTTTAGGGGTTGATACCAAAGTTGTCGTCATCTCAACGGGTGATCAGAAACGAACACTGAAGCGCTATGGGCCTCTGATCGACAGGATTCTCTATAAACCTGTCAATTTCACGAAAACGCTCAAGGCGTTAAGCGATAAAGAGGAGCTGACTGAAGCGAAGAAAAATATCTTATTTAGGAACCTGCATATTTTAGTCGCTGAAGACAATGCGATCAATCAGAAACTGATTACCAATGTCCTCAACAGGCTCGGCATTGAGGTGAGTATCGCTGAGAATGGAAAAGAGGCTGTTGAAAGCCGTAAAGGAGATTTCTTCGATATGATCTTTATGGATATAGAAATGCCTGTGATGGGCGGGATGGAAGCAACTGCCAATATCTTGAACTATGAGAGAAACACCCATCAAAAACATATCCCTATCGTTGCGTTGACAGCAAATGCACTCTCAGGAGACCGGGAGAAGTATATGGGTGCGGGGATGGATGGTTATCTTACGAAACCGATTGAGCTGTCAGCGCTCAGAGAGCTTTTAATGGAGTATTTTGAAGAGAAGACGGTAGAAGTACCGGTTTAGCAGATCTGTACCAAGGCAGATTTAATCTCTCTTTATGAGAGTCTGCCTTTAAACTCCTGATAGCCGAACTCTTTGACAACATCTATGGTGCCGTCAATCCTTTGTATCGCAATACTGGGGAGTTTGATACCGTTGAAGGTTGTGGCCTTGACCATTGTGTAGTGCATCTGGTCCTCAAAAATAATTTTGTCACCTATTTCTAATGGTCTATCAAAACTATAATCCCCCATGATATCACCGGCAAGACAGGTATTGCCACCAAGACGGTAGGTATAGGCTTTTTCACCTGCCTCCCCCGCACCCCTCACATCAGCACGGTAAGGCATTATGATGGTATCAGGCATATGTGCTTCGGCAGAGGTGTCCAGTATCGCAATATCAATCCCGTTGTGGACGATATCCAGCACCGTAGCGATCAGCGGACCGGTCTGCCACCCTACGGCTTCACCCGGCTCCAGGTAGACCGCGACATTGTAACGGGACTTGAACGCTTTGATGAGTCTGATCAGCTTCTCTATATCATACCCTTCTCGTGTAATATGGTGCCCACCGCCGAAATTGATCCACTTCATTTTGGGAATATACCTGCCAAACTTCTCTTCAAAGGCTTTAAGAACCCCTTCGAGTGCATCGCTGTCCTCTTCACAAAGGGCATGAAAGTGCAGTCCGTCACACTGGTCGAGTATACTTTCGTCCAGGTTTTCGAGCGTGGTTCCCAGTCTTGAGTAGAGACCGCAGGGATTGTAGATCTCTTTTGGCGCCTGTGAGAATTCAGGGTTGACGCGGATCCCCAGAGAGAGTGAAGGGTTGATCTCTTTTGCCCTCATTGCAAAGCGTTTGAACTGTGCCGGGGAATTGAAAACCAAATGGTGCGAAATGGAAGCGATCTCTTCGAGTTCCTCTTCTTTGAAGGCCGGAGAGTAGGTATGTACCTCTTTGCGGAACTCCTCGTCAGCCAGTTTTGCCTCATGAAGTCCTGAGGCACAGCATCCATCAAGGTATACCCGAATCGTATCAAAGCTTTTCCAAAGGGCATAGCCTTTGAGGGCAAGGAGAATTTTTGCACCGCTTTGGACTTTTACCCTCTGTAAAAGTTCCAAATTTTTTACCAGCTTTTCTTCTTCAAGCAACCAGCATGGGGAAGGGAGTGATTGATATATTGTCTCTATATTTTGCATGAGAAATTATATCAAATTAATTTGTTATAATGACATAGAATAAAAATAATAAAAAGGATTCAAATGGTGGAGAGCGGGACAAGGACGAGAAGGGTTGATGTTGCTTTTAATGAAAAAGAGATCAAACTGGCTGTAGGAATGATCGATGAATTGACGACACCGATAGAAGTCTTATATTATCTATTGGACCATAGAAGACTCAACTCCTTCGTTATCATATTGGTTTCGGCAGAGAATATTGATACCCATAGGATATTGCAGAATGAAAAGCGCGACACTGATCTGCTTTTCTGTCTGGGTGAAGAGCATGGGATTCATGCCTTATTGTGCCAGGAAACCAAAGTGGATGGTGGATATATGTTTGCAAAACGTGTCGTAAATAGATTAAGAGAAGAGAAGGGGAGTTCCATCTTCTGTACTTCATTGGAAGTGAGAACCACAACCTATGATATTAAAGATATTATATTTAGTGCGCTAGAGACCTATATCAAAGCTAAGCAGGAAGAGAATGCAGGTGAGATTATTATTAAGAGTATCAATTAAAGGAGTGAAATCGTGTTTATTAGCCTTATTTAAGAGAGTTTAAGGTAAAATCGCGTCCATCATATACCCCAAGCAGGTAAATTTATTTAAGGATATTCGGAATGAAAAGAACATATCAGCCACATAGCACACCAAGAAAGAGAACACACGGTTTTAGAACAAGAATGAAAACTAAAAACGGTAGAAAAGTGATCAATGCAAGAAGAGCAAAAGGCAGAAAAAGACTAGCTGTATAAGTCTGACAGGTTAGTCACATCAGCTCGATCAAACATTTTACAAGGTTAAAAACCAGTAAAGAGTTTTCCGGAGTCTATCATCGCTCCAATTGCAGCTGGCATACGCCATACTTTGTACTGTTCTTTAAAAAAGAGAGTAGTTGTAAAGTCGGCTTTGTTGCCAGCAAAAAAATAGGAAATGCAGTTCATCGTAATAGGGCAAAACGTCTACTAAGGGCACATTTCATCGAAAATATTGACCTTCTTGTTTCCGGCAGCTATGTATTAGTAGCGAAACCGGAGATTTTGGAGGCAGACTTTAAAAAGACAAGCAAAGCATATCTACATGCACTGAAAAAGTGCGCTGCATTAAAATAATTACACTATAATAGCTATTCAATTTTTTACACAAGGGTATCACTTTGGAACAACCAGATCTTCAAAAACGACTTCTACTGGCATTAGTACTCTCATTTATCGTATTTATCGGTTATAGTTATCTCTTCCCGCCACAAGCACCTGTGAAAACCGAACAAACTCAAACTCTACAGAGCTCGCCAAAAACACCGGCAGATCAAAAGAACAGTGCAGAGTCTGCATCGTCAGAGATATCAAATGAAGCGGCAAAGTACGCACCGCAGAACAGTTCAACAGTGATAGCTACGATAAAATCCGATGACTTTATCATCACTGTAGATGAATTGGGGCGTTTGGCTCAAATGGAACTGCTGAAGGCAAAATATCGGACGGAAGATGGTGAAAACCTTAAAATATTGGGGAGTAATCAGGTAAAGCCGCTGGAGTTGAGATTCTCAGATACGAAGATCAATGAAGAGGCATTTGCTACACCGTATGTTAACGAAGGTGCTGCCGAGATAGATGTAACAGAAGCTGCGCAGACTCTTACCTTGGTACAAAGGCTCTCGACGGTTACAGTAACGAAGAAGATTACCTTTAAACCAAGCGGCGAATATAAGGTGGATATCTCTACCTCTGCAGCCACACCGTACTTTATCACTCCGGGGTATAGGCCTGTAGCAGACCAAACGATCTATATGCTGGTAAGAGGCGCATTGATCAAAGGAGCAGATGATATCATCACAACGATCGAGGATGGTGATGCAGAGGGGCACGAGACCTTTAAAAATGCGAAAATCGCTTCGGCTTTTGACCGCTACTATGCATCGTTTTTTTACGATTTTGAGAAAGGATTGAACGTCTCTGTATTGCAAGTAGCCAAAGGGGACCCTTTGATCTTTATCAAGGGAGAAGGTGATACTTCTTTCAGGGGATATATCGGAGCAAAAGAGTATAAGGTACTGGATGCGATACACCCTGAATTGACCGATGCGATCGAGTTTGGCTGGTTCACATTCCTTGCGACCCCGTTTTTCAAAGTACTGCTCTGGATCAACGACTATGTAGGAAACTGGGGTTGGGCGATCATTATCTTTACCATCCTTATCAAGTTTATTCTCTTCCCGCTTTCATACAAGGGTATGATGTCGATGCAAAAGCTGAAGGATCTTGCGCCAAAGATGAAAGAGCTAAAAGAGAAATATGGGAAAGATCCTGCCAAAATGAATGCACAGATGATGGAACTCTATAAAAAACATGGAGCGAACCCGATGGGGGGATGTCTTCCGCTTCTGCTTCAGATACCTGTCTTCTTCGCACTTTACCGTGTACTGCTTAACGCGGATGAACTGCAGGGTGCAGAGTGGATCTTCTGGATCAATGACCTTGCAGTGATGGATCCCTATTTTATTTTGCCTATATTGATGGGTGTCTCTATGTGGTATCAGCAGAAGATCACGCCTGCAAACTTTACGGATCCTATGCAAGAGAAGATATTTAAGTGGTTCCCGGTGATCATGACGGTATTCTTTGTATATTTCCCGTCAGGACTTGTCCTTTACTGGCTGGTAAACAATATCTTTACGATCGGTCAACAATACTATATCAATCATGCATACGCGAAGCAAAAAGAAATGGCAAAAGAAGCACATAACAAAAAATAGGAGTGCTGATGAAAAAAATCAAAGCACCTACATTGGAAGAGGCCTATGAAAAGGCTGCTAAAGAACTGGGTTGCTCGGTCACCGATCTTAAATACGAAGTGATACAACATCCGTCTTCAGGAATCTTTGGATTTTTTAAAAAAGAGGCGATCATTGTTGCCTCTTGCAAACACACCCAGACGAGGCCACAGAGTGAGCCAGCTGTTCCTGTTGAAAAGCATCACAAACCGAAGAAAAAAAACGAGAAGGTGCTTGATGCTGTTCCTGCAGAACAGCCCAAAAAGCAACAGCACCATCTTGAAGAAGATCACATCGTAGAAGGTTTCTTTGGTTCTGATTACGTTCATGAAGAAGAACGCTATGAAGCGAAAGAAGAGGTGATCGTCTATGACGAGCTTGCCCGTCTTATCGAGTCGCAACTCAAAGGGTTGCTGGATCTCTCATGTTTTGATATCGATGTGGTGGAAGTTGATGTTATAGACAATACTGCTCTGATATTTATTGACGGTGAAGATGCTGCACTGCTGATAGGAAAAGAGGGGTACCGGTACAACGCGCTCTCCTATATGCTGTTTAACTGGTTACACGCAAAGTATGAACTCTTTATCAAACTTGAGATCGCTGAATTTGTTACGACACAGGAAGAGATGATACGCAATATGCTCAAGCCTGTGATTGAAAATGTTCAACAACAGGGAAAAGGCAAAACACGATTTCTGGATGGTATTTTGGTCCAAATTGCACTAGAGCAGTTGAGAGAAGCTTTCCCGGATAAATATGTCGCTGTAAAAACAAGCCGTGACGGCAAAAAATTTGTCGTGATCAATGATTTCAATAAAAACAGAATGCTATGAGTGAGACTATCGCCGCAATCGCTACAGCCCATGGTGTCTCATCTATCTCCATCATCCGTGTAAGCGGGAATGAAGCGCTCTCTCTTGCCAAAAGAGTCTCCAAACAGGATCATATCAAGCCAAGATATGCACATTTGACCTCTCTCTATAACGCGGAGGATGCTCTGATCGACCAGGCAATTATGATCTATTTCGCATCACCAAACAGTTTTACCGGTGAAGATATTGTTGAGTTTCAATGCCATGGTGGTATGATCGTTGCGGAAGAGATACTTGCTACGGTACTGGCGTTTGGCGCAAGACTGGCTGAACCTGGTGAATTTTCCAAGCGTGCATTTCTCAATGGGAAGATAGACCTCACTGAAGCAGAGGCGATCTCCAAACTGATAGAAGCAAAAAGTGTTGATGCTGCAAAAGTACTTGCAAGGCAGATGAAGGGGGAACTCAAGGAGTTCGTTGACGAGAGCAGGGATGCGCTGCTGAGATCTCTGGCCTATTCGGAGGTAATGATAGATTATGCCGAAGAGGATATACCGGAGGATATTCTTGAGAGTATCAACCGGCAGCTTGATACTCTGATCGGACAGATCACGCGCATCGTTGATGCGAGTCACCGCAGAAGAGGACTTATTGAAGGGTTTAAAGTCGCTATCATCGGCAAACCCAATGTCGGCAAAAGTTCCCTGCTGAATGCATTGCTCAGTTATGATCGGGCAATTGTCAGTGATATTGCCGGAACGACAAGAGATACGATCGAAGAGCAGGTGCGTATCGGTTCGCATATTATTCGTCTGGTAGACACGGCAGGCATTCGTGAGTCAGAGGATACGATAGAAAAGATCGGGATAGAACGTTCTCTTTCGTCGATAGAAGATGCGGATGTCATTATCGCGCTTTTTGACAGTTCAAGGGCTTTTGACGATGAAGACAAGAAGATCGTTTCTATGCTCGAGAGTCTTGAAGAGAAGCATCTGATTGTGGCATTGAACAAGTGCGACCTGAAAAAAAAGTTTGATACTGGCCTTCTGGCTGCGTATGACCCGATAGAAGTCAGTGCAAATAAAGGCTTTATCCGACTTACCGAAAAGATGGAAACACTCTTTGATTCGATAGGATCAGGTGAGGAGATTATGCTGGTCTCAGCGCGCCAGATCGAAGCAGTCAGGTATGCAAAGTCTGCGATCGAAGAGGCGAAAATGCCTCTGCAATCCGGTGAGCTTGAGTTTTTTTCCTACCATCTGCAAGAAGCGGTCAAGGCTATATCCTCCATCTCAAAACCTTATGACAGTGAAGAGATACTTGATAAGATGTTCGGGGAATTTTGTTTGGGGAAATAGGATGGATAAGCGTATTGAGGAGATCATCGAACATGTAGGGAAGCTAGAAGATCTCGAGGTCTATATTTTTCTCATTCTCTTACTTTTTACTTTATGGTTCATACGCAATACTGTAAAGTACTATCAAGGTGAGAAAAAAGCGGTCAAGAGACTGTATCGTTTTGCAAAAGAGGGAGAGGTGCAGTCGCAGTATCAGCTTGCTAAGCGATACCAAAAGGGCAATGCGGTCAGAAAATCCTGCAACCAGGCAGCTTTCTGGTATCAAAAAGCCGCGTATTCGGGTGATGAAAAGGCACAGGAGCATCTGAAGCTTTTTTTAGAAAAACGAAGACGCTCCCGAAAGCAAGAAAAATGTTGATAGGACACCTTTGTGAGTCCTAATCTAAATTCAGTATAATCACAAAATAATAATATCAAAAAGGTATCATGCATGAAAAAATATTTATCAGTTTTCACAGCAGTTTTATTTTCTCTCTGGTTAGCGGGATGTGTGCCGACAGATGTACATAAGCCGTATTATAAAGCGGGCACGCAGCAAAATGTATGGGGGAGTCATGACTCTGAAAATGTCGAAATGTCCGATATGGATGAAAAGTTGACTGAAACAGAAACACTTATTACCGAGAATATGCCGGATGAGATGGTGTCCCGTATTCAATTTCCCGTAAATGAGTATAATGCTTTTGCAACTTCAGGGCAGGGTACGATCAAAGGTAAAATCTATCTTACAAGCAGCTATACCGGTACACGGGTCTTGGGCGGCGGAACCAGACTCTATCTCAATCCTATGACCTCGTACTCCAATCAGTGGTATGAGGTGAGTTATATTGGCGGGAAAAAGATGCAAAAAGCAGATGCAAGACTCTTTAATTATCTCAGGTTTACCGCTGCAGAGAGTGATGGAAGTTTTGCCTTTTACGGCGTACCGTCAGGGAAATATTACCTCATAGGTACGGTACAGTGTGGTGAAGAGTGTGGTTACGCTTCGACGAAAAGCATCCGCCTGGCAACTAAGGTTGAAGTATACGGCAATCAGATAAAAGTGCAAGATCTCACAAGGAGAGTGGACTAGAGTTCTCTGAAAGCCTACCCTTTGGGGTATGCTTCTTCCAGCGCCCTGTAGAGTTCCTCGGGGCTGATCTCATTATTCTCTTCTAAAATGCCTTGCATGATCACATTATCCTCCTGTCCATTCCATATCTTGATATAGGTTCCGGTTTTATATCCGTGATCCTGTCTGAACTGGTTGAGGATATTTTTGCCGACATAGAGTTGATAGAGTGCATCAAGATTGAGTCCCGACTGGATTGCGACATTGATGAATGACTCCATCATCTTTTGCGTACCTTCACCGCAGAAAATTACCCGGATCAGCTCCTCTACGGTTGCTATCTGTTCATAGTGGTTTTTTTCTGTCGGCATGATATCAGCATCGAATGAAGCAAAATTGGGCAAGGCATTGATATCTGCTGCCAGTTTTTCGATAGTGCCGAGATGTTTGATCTTATAATCTTCCAATGCCTGAGACATGATAAAGTGCCAGATATCCACCGCTTCGATCTTGATGTTGGCATAGTCGGGTTCTGCATCAATGTTCTTCCAGTGCTTCCATGGATAGGATTCGATCAACTCAGCACACTCCAGGTATGTACAGCGTTTCCAGTCAATCACTTTGTCGTTTTTAGTGACTCCCAGCTCCCATCCCTCACCGTTGGTCGCATCATTGAGCTGCTGTTGAAGCATCAGCATCTGTAGTATTTTGTCCATTTATACCCTTTTGGTTTCATTGCTGTTATTCTACCTATTAACCCCTTATTTAGCACTTTTTGAGTAAAATATGAGTCTTATTTCAACGCCTTAAGGACACTCAGACATGTCACAACCTATTGAAAATCTAGATGAAGTTTTAAAAGCGCACAAGCTTAGCCAGCCAGAGTATGAAGAGATCGTCCGTATCCTTGACGGTCGTCACCCCAACATCGTAGAGATCGGTATCTTCTCGGCGATGTGGTCAGAGCACTGCTCCTATAAGTCAAGTAAAAAATATCTTAGCGGTTTTCCTACTGAAGCGCCATGGGTAATCCAGGGACCGGGTGAAAATGCCGGTGTTATCGATATCGGTGAGGGGATGGCTGCGGTATTCAAGATGGAGAGCCATAACCACCCGTCATTCATAGAGCCGTTCCAGGGTGCTGCAACAGGAGTGGGAGGTATCCTCCGTGATGTCTTTACGATGGGTGCAAGACCGGTAGCCAACCTCAATGCCTTGCGTTTTGGTACGGTGACGGGCAACAGCGATACGGCAAAGTACCAGAGGCACCTTGTACGGGGGGTCGTAGAGGGGATCGGAAGTTACGGTAACTGTATGGGGGTACCGACGATCGGCGGTGAAGTGAGTTTTGATGAGAGTTACAACGGAAATATTCTTGTCAATGCATTCTCGCTTGGTCTGGTAAAGTCTGACGAGATCTTTCTTGGCGTTGCATCCGGTGTGGGCAACCCGGTGATGTATGTTGGGTCAAAAACCGGCCGTGACGGTCTGGGCGGAGCGGTAATGAGCAGTGACAGCTTCACAGAAGAGTCAAAGTCACTTCGTCCGACAGTACAGGTAGGTGACCCGTTTACCGAAAAACTTCTCCTTGAGGCGTGTCTGGAGCTCTTCAAAACAGACCATGTCGTGGGTATCCAGGATATGGGTGCTGCGGGTCTGACCTCCTCTTCATTCGAGATGGCAGGCAAGACGGGTGCTGGACTGATCATGCATCTTGACAAAGTGCCTGCACGCGAAGAGGGGATGACGCCGTATGACTTTATGCTCTCTGAGTCACAGGAGCGTATGCTGATCTGTGCAAAGCAGGGGAGCGAGCAGGCGATTATCGATATCTTTGAGAAGTGGGACCTTGATGTTGCTGTGATCGGTGAGGTTACCGATACAGGAAGAATGGAGCTCTTCTGGCATGGTGAGAAGTGTGCGGACATGCCTATCGCACCGGTCAGTGAAGAGGCACCTGTACTGGACAGACCAACCGCAAGACCTGCATATCTGGATGCTGTAAATGCGAAATCTGTCGATAGCTTCCCGGCGGTAGATGACCAGGAGGCTTACGAGAAGATCTTCAGTTCGCTTGAAGTGGTGGACAAGGCATGGGTCTACAACCAGTACGACTCTATGGTACAGACAAACACGACAAAACACCCCGGAAGCCTTGATGCCTCTTCCATCCGTATCAAAGAGAACGGTAAAGCACTGGCAATGAGCAGCGACTGTAATCCGAGATACTGTTATATCGATCCGAAAAGAGGTGCAGCGCTCGCAGTTGTAGAATCAGGCCGTAACGTGGCGATGAGCGGTGCGAGACCACTTTCTATCACCGACTGTCTTAACTACGGTAACCCTGAAAACCCGGAAGTGATGTGGCAGTTCGCAGAGGGATGCGAAGGGATTAAAGAGGCGTGTGCGGCACTCAGTACCCCGGTGGTCAGCGGTAACGTCTCTCTTTACAACGAGACAAACGGTGTATCGGTATACCCGACACCATCGATCGCGATGGTAGGGTTGAATGAAGATCAAAACAGAGTACTTCCATCCGCATTCCAGGAGGAAGGAAGCGATATCCTTCTTATAGGTGAAACAAAAGGTGAGTTTGGCGGATCACTCTATATCAAAGCACTTCACGGAGAAACTGTAGGTACGCTTCCGGCATTTGACTACAACAGTGAGTTGGCACTCTGGGAGTTTGTGATCGAGGCAAATAAAAAAGGACTTCTCAAAGCAGCAAAAGATGTCAACGTCGGCGGTATCGCTACAGCACTTTCAAAGATGGCGGCGGTTTCAGGCTTGGGCGTTGAAGCGGATGTGAACGTAGCAAACAGCAGGGACATCTTCGATGAGTCACAAAGCAGGGCGATCCTGGAAGTGGCATCATCTGATCTGGAAGACGTCGTGAGAATGGCGACAGAACTGGGTGTGAAAGTCACCCATATCGGCAAAGTCGGCGGGGACAAGGTAAGGGTAAACAGTGTAGAGCTTCCTATGGAGAGAGTGAAAGAGATCTACTTCAATACCTTCGCCAATACGATCGAGCAGGATCTGTAGTTTCCGTCATTTCGGACTGGCACACGAAGGGTATTTCCTAAGCGGGTATCCGAAATCCAATCTCGTTCCCACTCTCCTGAGTGGGAATGCATACTTGAATTTTTTAGCATCTAAAAGTTTTTCCTGTTCTTAAAATTGAAGTATGCGTTTCTACTTTTTTTGTGGGAATGAAGATTTTATTATTTAAATCAAGAAAGAGAGTAATATGAGAGCACTATTAAGCGTAAGTGACAAGGCAGGGATCGTAGAGTTTGCACAGGGATTGGAGAAGCTTGGTTGGGAGATCATCTCGACAGGCGGTACCTACAAAAAACTGAATGAAGCGGGAGTGAAGGTCATCGAGATCGATGAAGTCACGAAGTTTCCTGAGTGTTTTGAGGGGCGAGTGAAGACATTGAACCCGTATGTACACGGCGGTATCCTCCATAAAAGAGGGGATGAGGCACATGTAGCGCAGGCAAAAGAGCTTGGTGTTGAGGGGATCGACCTCGTATGTGTAAACCTCTATCCGTTCAAAGCGACGATCGAAAGAACGGATGATTTTGATGAGATCATCGAAAATATCGATATCGGCGGGCCTACGATGGTACGTTCAGCTGCAAAGAACTTCAATGATGTCTATATCGTAACAGATGCGGCTGACTATGATACCGTACTTGCAGCACTTGCAAGCGGCGAAGATACCTATGAGTTCAGACGTGATCTGATGATCAAAGCGTACGAGCATACGGCAGCGTATGACGGAATGATCGCCAACTACATGAACAAGCGTTTCAACAACGGTATGGGTGCACACCAGTTCATCACAGGCAAAAAAGTATTTGACACACGTTACGGGGAAAACCCGCACCAGAAAGGCGCACTCTACGAGTTTGATAAGCACTTCACTGAGCACTTCAAACAGGTCAAGGGGGAAGCAAGCTTCAACAACATCAACGATGTCAACGGTGCGCTCAAGATCGCTTCAAATTTCGGTGATGAGCCTGCGGTATGTATCGTCAAACACGGTAATCCATGCGGCTTTGCGATCAAAGGCGACCTTCTTGAGTCCTACACTGAAGCACTCAAATGTGATCCGGTATCTGCATTTGGCGGTGTCGTAGCGGTAAACGGTGTCGTGACCAAAGCGTTGGCTGAGAAGATGAATGAGATCTTCCTTGAGGTGATCATGGCACCGGACTTTGAGCCTGAGGCACTTGAGGTGTTTGAAGCGAAAAAACGTCTGAAACTCTTCAGTCAGGGCGGTGGAACGACATTGAAGATGTCCAAGGATGCACAGGATTTCAAACACGTGGATGGCGGGTTTGTCTTCCAGGACAGCGATATCGTCAATACAGACGAAGTACACAATGCCGAACTCAAAAGCAGCAACACTGCATCTGCCCAGGAGATGAAAGACCTTGAGATCGCCTGGAAAGTAGCAGCACTTACCAAGTCAAACTGTGTGGTGTATGTCAAAGACTCTGCGATGATAGCCGTAGGTATGGGGATGACAAGCCGTGTGGATGCGGCACAGTGCGCACTCAAGAAAGCCAAAGAGATGGGGCTGGATGTAAGCGGAGCGGCAATGGCATCCGAAGCATTCTTCCCGTTCAGAGACTCTGTCGATGCAGCTGCAGCAGCCGGCGTCAAAGCGATCGTAGAACCGGGCGGTTCAGTACGTGACGATGAAGTGATCGAAGCGGCAAACGAGCACGGCATCGCACTCTACTTTACAGGTGTAAGACACTTTCTTCACTAAAAAGCATTTTCTGCTTAGTGAGATAGATAAGAAGTAGAAAGTAGTAGGGAGCAAGTAGCAGGTAGTAGGTGGGATGTTCCTTATCTGGATACTGCTCCGCTCGCCCAGAGCTTGTCGAAGGGTGAGAAGTGTGACCAAACAACAACTATAAAACAGCATCTAACATTTATGTCGGGGTAAGGATTACCCCGACCTACATTGAGGGGAAAAATCATGGATAAACTACTGATCGTATGGAGCTCTGGTGAAGTTGAAGTAGCCAAAAAGATGGTACTGCTCTACAGCTCTGTGATCCTTCCTCGCGGTTACTGGGAGAGGGCTCATCTGATGATATGGGGACCCTCTATCAAACTGCTGGCTGAGAACAGCGAACTTCAGGAGATGTTAGCCAAAGTACGGGAGACTGGGGTAGAGCTCTCCTGTTGTGTAGTATGCAGCGATGAGTATGGCGTCACTGAAGAGCTGGAAGCGATGGGTGTGGAGGCGATCCATACAGGTGAGCTGATGACCGAGGCTCTGAAAACGGATTGGAAAGTGGTGACATTTTAAGTTTATTTTTGTTTTTCTTGATCTATGCAGT
This sequence comes from Campylobacterota bacterium, assembly GCA_011048515.1. Taxonomy (GTDB): domain Bacteria; phylum Campylobacterota; class Campylobacteria; order Campylobacterales; family Sulfurovaceae; genus Sulfurovum. The sequence goes on from DSDW01000076.1 coordinate 13,935, forward strand.
TTGTAAAGATGCTAAACTCCACCTATAGGTGGAGTTGACCCGGATTTAACTGCAATCTCCGTCTTTAATGTGGAGATTTTCTACGCATAGAATGGAGGAGTTTAGCTTGTTGCTCAGTCATATTAACCATGGCATCCACTATAATAAGTCTCCACATTGTTCCCTCACGATTTCCATATTCTTTTCGGATCAATGCTGCCTGGGCATCTCTATATTTTATCCAGGCCAATTGAGCCTTTTTTAATTCAGTATAATCATCGCCTCCCAAGGCTTTATAGGCTCTATTGAGTTCCGCATTCCATGCTTCCAATCCAAGATACATGCAATCTATCATGCCAAAGGTAGGATAGAAGGTATCCTTGCAGTCTGATATAGCAATCGTTATCGGATGTTCATCAATGTTACCTATAAGTTTAAAGTATATTTTTTCCTGTATGTCATACACTTCTGTACCATGCTTATTTGTATACTTCAATACCAATATAGGTTTTCTACCCAGCTTGGTTTGGTTCTCTTTCCATGCTTTTAAAGTTTTATATTCGGCACCGGTGTAATTGCCTGAAATGGTTCTATTAGTATCAAGCAATTTTAGTACTATTTTTTCCGGATCTTTTAATTCAATGAATTCTACTTTTATCCCTTGTGCATAATAATCATCAATGGATTTTGGCATTTCAACGATGTCGGCATATAAATTTAATGTAGCAAACAATAAAGATAGGCTTACTATTAACTTCTTCATCAACTGTCAACTTTCATCCCGGATTTTATTAATTGTATCACGTTATAAATAATTTAAAGAAGAATATACTTGCACGCTACACTAAAAAAGTATCTATTAAACTCTATAGTATGATGATGTTTTTATATAGGTTACCACGGACAACATGGTATCGAAGAAAAAATATTTTCTGTTATTTAATGTTCCCACTTTGTTACGACTTTCTCCTATGATAACGGGCTAAATTAAAAATTTATTTGAGGGGGGAGAGAGGGTATGCAATCCATATCAAGAAGAACATTTCTAAAACTATCTGCACTCAGCGCCTGTTCATTAGTTGTATCAACGGGGCTTAGCGGTTGTAACAGTTATGACAACCATGCAGAAGTAGGTTTTCTGCATGGCGTCGCCGCGGGAGATCCCTTGCAGGACAAAGTGATTATCTGGACACGTGTGACGACAGATGCTGACAGCGTAGATGTTGATTATGAAGTTTCCATGGATTCCGCCTTCAATGATATTATTCACAATGGTACTGTCCGAACAAGTGCTGCAAACGATTATACTCTGAAAATCGATATACAGGAACTCGATGCAGGAACTCAGTATTATTATCGATTTAAAAGCAACGGCAAAATATCGGAAACCGGTAAGATGAAAACATTGCCTGTTGGCAGTGTCGAGCAGGTAAGGATGGCTGTTTTCTCATGTGCCAACTATACAAATGGATATTTCAATGCCTATGATTTGGCTTCCCAGTTAGGTGATATCGATGTAACGGTGCATCTGGGAGATTATATCTATGAATACGGTATGTATGAAGCAGACGGGGTAACCCCTGCCTATGCGACTTCCAATGCGGCAGCAATCGGACGGGTACTTCCTGCTGAAAATGCCCGGGAGTGTATTACCCTTGAGGACTATAGAAGAAGATATGCCCTTTACCGTACGGATAAAGGATTGCAGGCACTCCATAAATCGGCAGCAATGATTGTCGTATGGGATGACCATGAGATCGCCAATGATGCGTATGCAGAGGGTGCAGAGAACCATAACCCCGATGAGGGTGCGTTTGATGACAGGGTAGCAGCTTCTTTGCAGGCCTATTTCGAGTGGCTGCCTATAAGACCGGTCATAGATAAAAAAGAGATCTATAGAAATTTTACGTTTGGAGATCTTCTTTCACTTCATATGCTTGAAACCAGAATATTTGGCAGAGACAGACAATTGAGTTACAGCGACCACTATAACAGTGCACTTGAGTTTGATCAGTCAAAGTTTACTGCTGACCTTACCTCTTCTGATAGAACGATGATGGGAGCAGTACAGGCAGAGTGGCTTCAGACTCAGATGGCGGTTTCCACAGCACGATGGGAAGTTTTAGGGCAGCAGGTACTTATGGGACGGATGAGTTTGCCTGCGGAAATGTTGACACTGATATCGATGCTTGAAAATCCTCAAATGTATGGTATGACAAAAGAGGAAATTCTGGTGAGGATCAACTCCTCGATGGCGGAACTGGTGACACTGAAAATGAGAAAGCTGCAGGGGGAAACGCTTACTGCGGAGGAGGAGACGAGACTCTCAACGGTGATGCCGTATAATCTTGATGCATGGGATGGTTATTTTGCAGAACGGGAAGTGATTTTCGGTACAGCAAAGGCATATGGAAAAAATCTCATAGTATTGGCCGGTGATACACATAATGCATGGGCAAATGATCTTAAAGATATGTATGGAGAAGCGGTAGGCGTAGAGTTCGCTACATCATCTGTATCATCTCCGGGGCTGGAAGAGTATCTTTCCTTGTCTGGTCTGGAACAGGCGATGCAGCTTGAAGGTGCATTTTCCCTTTTAATCGATGACATGAAGTACTGCAATATATTGGATAGAGGATTCATGGAGGTGGTATTTACGCATGATAAAGTGGTCTCAAGCTGGCATTTCGTCTCACATTATGATTCCGCACTCTATTCCATGAACAGAGCAAGATGGAAAACGCTGCAATGTAGTTTTGGAGAGAAAAGATTGAAAGAAATAGATGTTTAGGCACCTGTTTATTGGTGCCTAAACCGGTACATCATGATCGAAGCCGCGACGCTCACATTGAAACTCTTGATCCCTTCTTCCATCTCGATGGTGACGATTTCGTCGCAGATATCGAGTATCTCTCTGGCGATCCCTTTTCCTTCATGCCCCATCAGCAGTACCCATTTACCGGCTGTCTTGACCCGTGATAGCGGTGTGGAGTCTTCGGTGACCTCTGCAGCGTATACTCTGTACCCAAGCGCTTTGAGTTCCCTGATCGTCTCAAAGATATCTTCATAGAGATGGTAGTCCATCAGGCCTATATGCCCCATGGAAACCCTCACGGCACGTCTGGCATAAGGGTGCGGGCCTTGTTGTGGCAGCAGATAGGATCTTACTCCGAGTGCAGCGGCACTTCTGGCGATCGCACCGATATTCTGGGTGGAGCTGATCTCGTCAAGCATGATGATCTGATCGCCCAATGATGCAAGCGGTGCAGGGACAGGGCGGATGGCGTGCATCATGACGTTGTGGTGTATCGTGTGCCCTACGATCTTTTGCATCACCTCTTTGGAAGCGACATAGAGGGCAGGTATCTCTCTTGACTGTATCAGATCGGCATACCTGTCATAGTACTCCTGCGTAGCAAAGATACTTCTGATCTCGATATTCTGTTCAAGTAGGAGGTTGACCACTTTGGGACTGTCTGCGATGAAACTGCCGTCTTCTTTGAAGGCATTTTCTCTCATCTGATGGTAGATCTGAAGTTGTGGGATATCACTATCGGTTATTTGGATAAAATTCATAGGTTATTATAGCTACTGTTTACTTCCATAGGCTACAATAGCGCAAAAATTAATAAGGTAATATTATGAGAATTATTCTCTTGTTTCTTTTCATCTTTAATTTTTCCTTTGCAGAACTCAAAAATGTCTGGGCGAGCAAAGATTTCCTCAAAAACGATATCAAGATCATTGATGTGAGAACTCCCGGCGAATGGAGGGAAACAGGTATCATAGAGGGCTCTTATCCGATCATGTTTTTTGATGAACAGGGGAGATTCAATATCCCGCTTTTTCTTGAACAGCTGAACAGGGTAGTAAAGAAAGATGAGCAGTTTGCGCTCATCTGCCGTACCGGAAGCCGTACTTCGGAGATATCAAAATTTCTGGCCTATGAGCTGGGGTATGATGTGATCAACCTTGCCGGAGGGATAGAGAAGCTGATGCAAGAGGGGTATAAACCGGTGATGTATCTACCAAAAAATCAATAATTGCAGATAAGGTTGATTGACATAGACTAAACTATTTTGATATAATAGATAGAAATTAAGATTCAATTAAATTTTAGGAACGTCTATGTCAAAAAGTTTATATGAAACGCTTGGTGTTAGCGACAGTGCAACTCCCGAAGAGATCAAAAAAGCTTACAGAAAACTCGCACGTCAGTATCACCCGGATATCAACAAGGAAGAGTCTGCGCAGGAGAAGTTCAAAGAGATCAACGCAGCCTACGAAGTATTGAGCGATCCGGAGAAAAAAGCGCAGTATGATCAGTTCGGTGATCAGATGTTCGGCGGGCAGAATTTCCATGATTTTGCACGCGGCCAAGGCGCAGGCGTAGATCTGGACGAAATCCTGCGACAGATGTTCGGCGGCGGTGCCGGCGGTTTTGGCGGAGGAGGTTTCGGCGGTTTCGGCGGCTTTGGCGGAAGCGGTTTCGGCGGCTTGAATCTTGATATGCAGGCAAAGATCACCGTACCGTTTATGACAGCGATCCTCGGCGGCAAGCATAACGTTTCGGTCAACGGACAGAATTTTGATATCAGGATCCCCGCAGGTATCAAATCCGGCGAGACGATGCGTGTCAGAGGAAAAGGGAAACAATACCAGGGACAGGCAGGTGATCTTTTGCTTCAGGTAGAGGTAGCTGAGTCAAAAGAGTATGAAAGAAAAGGCGACGACCTTTACAAGACATTTGATGTACCTCTCAAAGAAGCGCTTTTTGGCGGCAAGATCACAGTAGATACACCGGAAAAAGAGGTTTCTCTGAAGGTACCGCAAAACACGAAGAACGGACAGAAGTTCAGACTGAAAGGCAAGGGTGTGCCGAACAGGAAAACAGCGCTTACCGGTGATCTCTACCTGGTCGCAAATGTGATCCTCCCTGATGTAGAGCGTATGGACAACGAACTAAAAAGTATGTTGGAAACAAAACTTTAAAACAGCACTAGTGCTGTGAGCTGTCCGCTGAGGACAGTATGCGTACCTGGAAGCTTTGCTTTTAGGTATATCAGCATAAAAAGGAAAGTAATATGCATAGTTATGATGAACCTGTATATCTGATCTCCGTAGTCGCAACGATGCTTGATATCCATCCCCAGACACTGCGTCAGTATGAACGCGAAGGATTGGTGGAGCCATCACGTACAAGCGGCCGTATGAGACTCTATTCGCAGCGTGATATAGACCGAATGAAACTGATCCTGCGTTTGACCAGGCAGATGGGGGTCAACCTTGCAGGTGTTGATGTGGCCCTCAAGCTCAAAGAGCAGATCGATGAGATGCAGGAAGAGATCGATCAGCTCAGAGAAGAGTTGCGCAAAGCCAACCGCCACGGTTCAGTACATACAAGCAAAGCGCTGGTTGCTAAAAGCAGTTACGATATCATTATTTTTGAAGAGTGATATCTTTTCCTAATATATAATTCAACTTTTGCATATACGTCATTCTCGTGCTTCACCCCAAGGATGAGAAGCGTCAAGCATAGTCAAACTGCTTTAACTTTGTAGCTTCGGAACCTGAAGTGTTGTGCAGAATGTACCACGGAAGGCAGAGAAGTGAAACGAAACTTTATGGGCACACGGGGATCCAGAAGTAAAATTTGCTATGCAGTGTCGCAAGTCAAGTAGGTATAAAAAACTTGTAGATTCCCGATCTAGTCGGGAATGACGATCCAAATAGATGGGCGATAGCATCTACAGGGAGACTGCTAATACTTTTCAAACAGCTCCTGTATCTTTTTGTGGTCATGCCTGACTTCATGAAGCGGGCGATGATCTTCTCCTCTTACATGCATTTCAAAGGTGGGAAGTTCTTCTCTTCTCTGATACAAAATCCCCAACGGCATCGGCATGCTCTCATAGGCTTTTTTGAGCGCTTCTTCAAAATTGGAACTGTCACAACCCTCTTCGAGCAGATAGGTGTTTTCTTTGAACCATTGATAGGTGTTGACCTGGTTGAAAACCACACAGGGCTGGAAGATATCCACCAGTGCATATCCCTTGTGCAAAAATGCAGCTTTCAGGACCTCTTTGGCATGGCTGTAGTTTCCGATATTGACGCGCGAGACAAATCCCGCTTTCAAAGAGAGTGCGACACTGAGCGGATTGAAAGGTTCATTCTTTGCCCCCTCCACCTGTACCTTGCTGACAAACCCTCTCTGAGAGGTGGGAGAGGCCTGTCCCTTTGTCAGTCCATAGACCATGTTGTTATGCACGATATGGACGATATCCGGGTTGCGCCTGAGCGTATGAAGAAAATGGTTGCCCCCTTCGCCGTACATATCCCCGTCACCTCCCTCTGCAATGACGGTCAAGCCCGGGTTGGCAGCTTTGATCGCAGTGGCAACAGGCAGTGCGCGTCCATGCAGCACCCCGTACATATGGGTATCGATATAGTAGGGGGTTTTTGCCGCCTGTCCTATCCCCGAGACGATGACCGTCTGCCGCTTCTCCTGATGCAGCTCCTCCAGCACCTCTTTCACCAGTTTCAAAATTCCGAAATTCCCGCATCCCGGGCACCATGCGACGTCAACATTTTCTCTGTCAAATGAGGTCTGCATCATAGCTCCTTTATCTTCTCTTTGATCATCTGGGCCAACTGGTCGGCAAAGAACGCAAAACCGTTGTACTGGAGTATCTTCTTATCAACTTTGATATCATGCAGTTTGAGCTGGTCGGCAAACATCCCGCTTGCATTGTTCTCTACGACAACCGTATGTTTATACTTCTTGAGTAGATCCAGCTGTTTCTCGGCAAGCGGGTGTACCCACTCAAAGTGTACATGGCAAAGCCTCGGATCATCCACTCTGGCCAAGGCCTCGCTGATTGCACCGTAGCTTGATCCCCATCCAATAACGGCGATATCGCCATTTCCCTCTATGTTTGGCATAAGGGCACTTTGCAAGAGCGCTTCACGCTTACGTGCACGCTTATGGACCATCTCTATACGTGTTTGATGGCTTTCGGTGATCTGTCCGGCTTCATCATGCTCATCCCCGGCCGCACAGACCAATCCTTCACCAAGGCCCGGTACACTTCTGGGACTGATACCATCCGGGACATCGGTATAACGCTGATACTCTTTTTTGCTTTGGATGATGTAGCTGCCCGGTTCATACTGTGAAAAATCAACCGTATCGATCATACTCATCGAATCCGCCAGGTATTGATCGCTGAGCAGGATCACCGGCACCTGGTAGCGGTCGGCCAACTCAAAAGCCAGGTAGCCGCACTCGATAGACACTTCAAGTGTACCCGGAGCAAGTATGATACGTTCGAATGGCCCATGTGCCGAGTAGATCGCCATATTGAGGTCTCCCTGTTCGCTTCTGGTAGGCAATCCGGTAGCCGGTCCCGGCCTTTGTGCCAGATAGATCACCGCGGGCGTTTCCGTCATTCCGCTGAGGCTCAATGCTTCGGTCATCAGTGCAAATCCTCCTCCTGAGGTGGTCGTCATCGCACGCGCACCGGCATACCATCCTCCAAGCACCATGTTCAAAGAGGCGATCTCATCTTCACTCTGTTCGACCACAATGGTAAACTCTTTGGAGCGCTCTGCCATGAAGTTGAGCACTCCGGTGGAGGGAGACATAGGGTAGGAGGTGACCATAGTGCATCCTCCTGCCAAAAAACCAAACCCGCAGGCGGTTGTGCCATCCATCAGGTGAAGTGCCTCTACGCTTTTTGGGTCGCTTCCGGGAAGCTCCTGTAGCGTATAGTGTTCGACCGCTGCCCCTTCTTTGAAGCCTTCCTGCGCTGCTTTGATATTCTCGTTATCCTCTTTGAAGTAGTGATCGATACTTGCAAGCAGGGTATCCAGCTCCAGCTCCAACACTCCGAAGATAAACCCTGCCATGTAGGTATTGGCATAGCGGCGGTCTCCCAACGCTTTGGCCCGTTCCCTTATGGGAACAGTGATCAGGTTCGGTAGGGTGCCATTTTCACTGACATCGGCCAATACCAAGGTCTTCTCCGTATAGCGTTCCCGCATATGTTCCAGCGCCGACTCATCCAGTGCGATGGAGAGGTCTACTTCCCATACGGGGGCATTGATGGGCCTATCGCTGATACGGATCAACGTCGTGTTACTCCCGCCACGCACACGTGACATATACTCTTTGGTAGAGTAGACATAGTAACCGCTTGCCTTGAGGGCATGGGTCAGTATCTTTTCTATCGTATCGATTCCCGAACCTGCCGGTCCGCCTATCAGGAGAGAGAAGACGTGTTGGTCGTTGACCGGTATCTGTGCACTCTCTTTAGCCATACTATGCAGCGCTTGAGCTGCAGCATTTGCCTGATGTTTTTCTCCTGAGTTGACAGGTTTAGACCCATTTCCCCACGTGATCTTGCCTCCGTAGTACCCCAGCACGATCACACTAAAACCGGTAAAGAGGACAATGGCATGGTAGGTGAGCCCGGCAAAAGAGTCATGATAGACGATCATCTGGTCATTCAGATAGAGGGCGATGTTGATGATCCCCAGTAAAAGTACCAGAAGAGAGAGCACCAGCTTGATGATAAAAGGGCGGTAGCTTGAAAAGTCATAGTTGATCCACCAGCTCAGGATGCCGGGTACCATTGCCACCAATCCCATCAAAGTGGCAGCAAAAAAAGTATAAAAGACGCTCAAGGCATAGGCTTCTTGGGGGTTAAAAAGAAATAGGAGATCCATTGCCGCTGCAAAGAGGTGCAGGGCGATCGGGAAATGTACCGTCATCGGATGAGGATGGTAGCGCTTGTACCACGATCTCAGTTTCGATTTGAGATCTGCTTCTGTTTGAGTTTCTGTTTGAGATAGAGAGGAGGGAGTTTCGAGTTTGTCTACGATAGCAAACCCTTTGAAGACTTCGTCTCCATGAGGGGCACCGGCAAGCTGGGCAGTCAGATCTTCTCCTGCAAAGTGCACCCCTTCATGCTCTCCCTCTTTCCACAAGGGACTCTCTGTCACATCATAGATGTTGTTCTTGTAGGCGACATAGGCTTTTGCCCCGTTGCGTCCGTCATACGCTTTCAGTTCATCAATCGTCATGTGTGATCCCCTTTGATTTAACAGTTTTTCTATTTTTGTTCTGTTATAGATATTGCTTTGCTCTATTTTAGTGAAAAGAGTGTGTAGTGTGGATGTAGGGAGTAGGAATCGATGGTTTATCCAACTCACGGAAGTGGAGAGTTTCACCCCAAGGGTATCTCCTACGGGCAGTCCCACAACTATTTTTTTCTCGTCCCCAAGCTCAAAAGACTGTAAAAGAATACAAAAAACAGGGTCTTCGTCATTCTGATACCGGATTGGAGTCCGGCATGACAGATTTAGAATCCCCTAAATTGCGTTGTTATTCGATGAGATCCTGAATCAAGTTCAGGATGACAACAGTATCTCCAGCTTGCGGGATGCATACATGAGGATAAGTCTGTTGAATCTGTTTTGTTCGCTCCCATGATTTCGTGGGAGTGTATAGGAGAACCTCTGGTGCATACAAAAATGAATGAATCGTGCTATACTCATCCATGGGAAGAAGCAGATATACGAACCCACACATCCGCACTTTTATAACCTTTATAGTACTTAACAATCCTCCCAAGTGTGGATATATGGATGAGGCAAAGCACTGGGGATACTCCAGTACCAGTGCGAGAGATTATGAAGGGATAAACGGTCTATTGGAAATAGAGAGGGCATGGTAGAAGACGTTGCGGTATTTTATATGTGAGGAGTATCTAAAACTGTATTTGTATATAAACATTTACAAAGTAGAAATATCCTAATATTGTAAATGATTATAAGCACTTACAAAAAGGTTCTTTATGTTAGATAAGATTAAAAAATACCAAAGCAGACTGCAAAAGTCTTTTACTGTCACCTACAGAAGATATCTCTATAATACCATAGACTTTGATGATAAGATGATCGCTGTCTTCGGAGCAAGAGGTGTGGGTAAAACAACACTGCTTTTTCAGTACTTAAGCGAACTACAAGAACGCGGGAACAATGCTCTCTATATCTCACTGGACTATCCTTTTTTAAGCGGTATTGATTTGATCGAACTGGTTGAGGAGTTTGTAGAAAGTGGCGGAGGGTATCTGCTCCTCGATGAAGTTCATCGTTACGAGGAGTTTGCTTCACATCTGAAGACGATCTATGACCTTTTTGATATCAAAGTGATCTTTACAAGCAGCAGTGCCACTTCTATCCTGAGTGCCAAGAGCGATCTAAGCAGAAGAGTCAACCTCTATAATCTCAATGGCTTCTCTTTCAAAGAGTACCTTGAAGTAAAATACAAACTTTCTCTGGACAGTTACACGCCGGAAAAGGTGTTAAAAGATCATATTAAAATCGCAAAGTCTATAGATAACAATAGTTTTGAGATCCTCAAAGAGTTTAAAGCCTATTTAAAAACTGGCTACTACCCGTTCTACTTTGACAAAAAAAGTTCCTACTACCAAAACCTGCTCAATACGATCAATCTCACTATCGACCTTGATCTTACCTCCTTGGGGCTTATCGAGCAAAAGTACACTTACAAACTTAAAAAACTCCTGGAGGTGATCTGTGAGAGCAAACCTTTTGAGGTCAACTATTCCAAGATCGCAACCATGGCAGAGATCAGCCGTGTCAAGCTTTATGACTATATCTCCTACCTTAGTGACGGGCAGATGCTTCTGCTTGTTGATGAGAATATCACTGGACTCAAAAAAGTACAAAAGCCGGCTAAGATCTACCTGAACAATACAAATCTGCTCTACGCCTACTGTGAAAACTCAGAGATCGGGACCGTAAGAGAGACCTTCTTTGCTAATCAGGTTGCTTCACACTATCCGCTTCATATCTCAAAGCAGGGAGACTTCGTTGTCTCCAAAAAATATACAATAGAAGTGGGAGGGAAGGATAAAAGTTTTGATCAGGTCAAAAAAATACCGGATAGCTATGTTGTTGCGGATGATATAAGTATAGGATCAGGCAACAAGATACCGCTATGGCTTTTTGGATTTTTGTATTAGTGAAATTGCATGCAGCTAGACAGACTCTACTATAGGCTCAAAGAACTTGAGTCGCAAAAAGCCGCTATCGAAAAAGAGATTAAAACACTCAAACAACAGATCTCCCCTAGCTCTACATTGAGTAAAGAGGACAAAGTGATTCTCTTCAGATCACTCTTTATCGGTCGGGAAGATGTCTATGCCACCTACTGGATAAGCCCTGACGGTACAAAGAAAGCATACTTTCCGCAAGCTTATACCTTTAAAGGTACAGACTATAGGCCCGTCACTCCTGAAGTGATACGCAAACACCTGGAGGGGAGGATAAGGCTAGGTACCTATGCGGTAGTTGATCAGGTAATGGCAAAGTTTCTGGTGATCGATCTGGATAAAAAGAGTTTTGTTGAAGATGCCAGAGCGATCCATACGGTTTCTCAAAGACTGAAACTTTCACCACTTTTTGAGATCTCAAAGTCGGGAAACGGTATGCATATCTGGTATTTTTTTAAAATTCCTGTCAGAGCGGTTGATGTTAGGCGGTTGGGTGATATGATCCTTACAAAAGCGATGGATATCAGTAATGGTATCGATATGAAAAGCTATGACAGGATGTTTCCCAATCAAGACTTTGTCGCTCCGGATGCACTGGGTAACCTGATCGCACTGCCTCTTCACTATGGATCACGTAGCGAGAACAAAACTGTCTTTGTTGATATTGATACATTGACACCCTATCATGACC